>CAJCIZ010000253.1 GCA_903970525.1 Myxococcales bacterium
TCTCTCAAGTAATTGAAAAACATTCTATTTTAAAAACTTATTTTTTAATCAATGGGTTCACTTAATTGTTATTGATCCCAACAATCATTTGCCTTACCAGTTAAGCCCATCTGGTGAGTGGAATTCAATAGGATAATACAAAGGAGAAAGCAATGAATGTGGTTAAAGTTCAAGAGAGAAAAGACATTGGTATTAATTTACATCCGATGAAAAAAATAGAAATCATTGTTTCTGGAGAGCATGAACAGCTCATTAGTTCCATGATGGAAGAAGCAAAAGTCACGGGATTTACATTATTTAGAAACATTTCAGGTAAAGGCCATAATGGTTTTCATGAGGGAAAAATATTATTCAATGACAGAGCTTCACTCATTATGTTTCTTGCCGTAGCCTCTGAGGAAGTTATTGCAACGCTTGCTTTAGGGATGAAAACCTTATTTCAACAGAATTCAGGAGTGATGTTTGTCTCTGATGTTGATGTGGCGAGAATTGATTATTTTCACGCAGTTACTGGGGCCTAATAATGCGCTATCGAAATCAATTGGTTTTGCTTGCCTCCAAACATGAGAAAGAAAAAGCAATTGCAGCACCATTCATGACTAGGCTATCGTGTACCTTAAGGGTGCACGATTTTGACACCGATCAATTTGGAACGTTTACAGGAGAGATTCCTCGCACACAAAGTCCCTATCAAACCTGTCTTTTAAAAGCTAAGACGGCAGCGGAGCACTTTAATTATGCTTGTTCTGTAGCCTCTGAGGGAAGTTTTGGACCTCATCCATCATTTCCTTTTGTACCAGGAGCTCATGAGCTCATGGTATTTATTGATAGAGAGCATGATTGGATTATTGCAGAACAATTAGTGAGTCAAAAAACAAATTATGCGATGATAACGATTAATAAGAATTCAGATATTAATGATTTTCTTAAACGAGTTCTATTTCCATCTCATGCGCTCATTGTACAGGCAATTTCTGATAACCATGTTGTTGGCAAAGGTATTAATGATTTAGATGTCTTGATGCATCATTTAAGTCTTGGTTTTAAAACTGAAAAAGAACTTCTTTTAGCAACGGACATGCGGGCGATGATGAATCCCACTCGAATGGAAGTCATAGGCGAATTAGCTGATAAATTAGCATTAAGGATTGCTACTCCTTGTGCTCAGTGTGCCTGTCCTGGATTTGGGTTTAAAGCAACTCGAGGTGCACTTCCCTGTGATTGCTGTGGTTCTTCAACCTCCTTTTATAAAGAGGAGGTATGGGGTTGTATCGCCTGTGCTCATCAAGAGTATAAAATGCGAAAAGATGGTTTGTTGAAAGCAGAGCCTACATTTTGCGATTATTGTAATCCTTAATGAACGCTTTTCTACAAGGGATTGCTATTAAGTGTAATTATGATAGGTTATGATCCCATTTTTTTTAAAAGAATTGCTAATGAAAAAAGGATTGCTACTAATTAATCTGGGCACTCCAGATTCTTTGAATAGTTCAGACATTAAGCGTTATTTGCGACAGTTTTTGATTGATAAACGGGTTATTGATATACCGACCATCTTTCGTTACCTTTTAGTCTATGGGTTAATTGTACCTTTTAGATCAAAGAAAACAGCCCATGCTTACCAGTCGATATGGACTAGTCAGGGTTCTCCTTTAATGCTTTATAGCAAGGAACTGCTTCGACATATTCAGCAGACTTTAGGAGCCGAGTATCAAGTAGTACTGAGTATGCGTTATGGAACACCCTCAATAGAGCAGGCTCTTCATGAGCTGAGGTTATGCGATGAGCTCACCATTTTGCCCTTATATCCCCAGTACTCCTCAGCGGCCACGGGGTCATCTATTGAAGAAGTAATGCGAGTCTTATCCCAAAAGCAGGTGATTTCTTCTCTTCATGTGATTCGTGATTTTTATAATTATCCTGCATACATTAGCTCGCAAAGCGAAGTGATTCGCAACCATCTAGACAATAAATACCATCTCTTGTTGAGCTATCATGGAGTTCCCGAACGCCACATTATTAAAGGAGGCTGTAAGAGGGTATGCGCCGAAGATTGTGCTTTGATAACTTTAGAAAATCAAGCCTGCTATAGAGCGCAATGTTTTGAAACCAGTCGTTTACTGGCAAAAGAATTAAAGCTAAGTCCAAAGCAGTATACCACGGCGTTTCAATCGCGATTGGGTAAAACTCCTTGGATAAGACCTTATACGGATGAAGTATTGTCGGAACTGATTAAGCAGGGAGTGAATAATATTGCTGTTGCTTGCCCCTCATTTACGGTTGATTGTTTGGAAACCTTAGAGGAAATAGGTATTCGCCTCAGAACGTTATGGATTGATTTAGGGGGCAAGGAATTTGTTCTTATTCCCTGTTTAAATACTAATAAATCATGGGTAAATACTCTGAGTAAACTCGTTCAAAGTAAATTAAGTATTAGAGATGATAAGTGCTCCTCAAAAGGAGCGTTCACATAAATGCTTTTTATAGCCCTTCTCTATGTTTGAGAAAATTAAAGAGTGTCTATATTAGTAGTCGGTTGTTACAGAGACTTCAGTCTTGAAAAAACAACACTTCACCAGAGGAAACATCATAGATACCACCAATGATTTTAATGGATTCTTGAGCTATTAGCTCCTTTATAATAGTGCTCTTGCCTAGAATTTTTTCGATGCTATTTCTTATATTAATTTTGGCAACTTCATTAACATAAGCAAGATTACTTCCATCTCGATGTTCTTTAAATGTTTTTTCCTGGTAGATTGCTGGTTTAATTTTTTCTAGAAGCTGCGTCAAGAGCCCTAAGTCGGCTCCATCACAAGCCCCTTTAATTGCCCCACAATTGGTATGGCCTAGGACCACAATTAATTTAGAACCCGCTGCTTTGCATGCAAACTCTAAACTGCCGATAATATCATCATTGACAATATTCCCGGCGATTCGAATACTAAAAATATCTCCAAGCCCTTGGTCGAATATTAACTCTGCGGGTGTGCGTGAATCAATACAACTTAAAATGGCCGCGAAAGGATATTGCCCCTCTGCGGTTTCATTGACTTGTTGCAGTAGATTGCGATTAAATCGTAAGTTTTGAATAAACCGTTGATTCCCTTTATGCAGCAAATCAATTGCTTGGTCCGGGGTGATATTGTGTTGATCTTTTTTACTAATCGTTTTCATCATTACTCCAATCCACTCGTTTTATTAGTTAACTTGCTTTTCTTTATCTCGGTGATGTTATTCTCAATAGTGTTACAAATCTCGTTGAGAGGAAGATGGCTCAAATTTTCAATTGAGAATGGATTTTGAAGCTCGACTCCAATTTGATCTAATGAAAATAGAGCATAGGCGACCAATGTTACAATCATTGGACTAATGTATACAGAATGATTAACTAAAGCGGCAGGAAGTATCATTAAAAATAAAAGAATAAATCGGCGTGATTTAATTGCCATCACAAAAGGAATGGGGGTTTTTAATATGCGCTCGCATGCTCCTTGACAATCGACAATGGTCTCACGAAGCTCTTCTGCTTTTAAAAAAGAAAACTGATTTAATTGGCCCTCTTCTAGTAACTTTGCTAAGAGCTCAGCAAGCTTTGATGATATGAAATTGGGTTGATGTTGCCACTGTTGTAATTGAGCATAAGTATCTTCGTCCAAAAGATGTTTTACCTCGTCAGTTGCAGTAAATCGTCTAAGCGTATTTTTCATAAGATAGGGCATTGCGGCAATGAGTCCCAGACTATTCTCTATCTCCTTGGTGTTTGAAGATCCAATGTAATTGATCATAATAATTGCCAAATTTCTACTGCAATTAACAACAGTTCCCCAGAGTTTTCTTGCTTCCCACCAGCGATCGTATCCTGCGTTAACTCGAAACACTAAAATTAAACCCATAATTGTCCCAGCATACTCAAAAGGACTTATTGGAAGAGATAATGAGGGAATAAAAATACTGAGTAGCGAGATGAGACAGGCATAAATAAAAGCAGCAAAGACCTTTTTCCACACCCTAGGTGTTACAGAGCCATGAATAGCAAGTGCAGAGTCTAAGAAGTTGGGGTACTCATATTGATTTATTGTTTTGCTATTTTCTGTCATGATGCTTCTCACCAAATCTAGATTTGCTACTCTTGATTTAAGAGCAGATGTTTTTTTCTATTTTTAAAAAGAGGATTTTTGATTTATTTCAAAGCTCATCAAATTGGATATACATTTACTAAATAGTCTGAGGTTATCTGTCTATAAATTGGGGTAATGAGCTGTTTTGAATCCTCATGGGAACAAATATAATTCACTGATTAAGGGCCATTTTAGGAATTCTGATTTCAAGAACTCCATGAGCATAGCGCGCGGTAATTTTTGCGTCATCTGCCGTTTGAGGAAGGCTAAAGCGACGATAAAATTGCCCTTGCGTGCGCTCTCTTCTTGTATAGCCTTGATGATGCTCGGTGTGTTCGAACTGGCGCTCACCCTTAAGAGTAAGAACGTGATTTTCTAAAGAAATACCAATGTCTTCTTTTTTTACCCCAGGAACATCGGCAAGCACTAAAAAACAGTCTTTTTCTTCTTTAATATCCACCAAAGGCGACCAGGTGCTTGTTTCAATGTAGGATGAATCATCCTGTTTTTGAAGGTTAAAAAAATCATTAAACAACTGACCCATATCACGGTAGATGGGCATTGTTCTTCTTAATGTGTTCATGCTGTCTCCTTAGAATATGTTTTTGGTTAATATCTTATGTAAGGGTTGTTGAAAAAAATTCAAGGGTACCATTTAAAAAATTGATACCGAATTGCACTTAATGCATCGCCCTAAGCCTTGCAACACGCTCTGAAGTCAAAGGATGAGTTGCAAAAAGATTTGCGAGCTTTTCTCCATTGATGGGGTTCACGATAAAGAGGTGTGCTGTTGCTGGATGAGCTTCTGCTTCAGTAAAATACTGTTGGTGGCGTGCTTGTTCTAATTTTATCAGAGCATTCGCAAGCCAATGAGGATTGCCACAAATTCGTGCCCCTCCTGCATCTGCTTCAAATTCTCTGGAGCGAGAAATTGCCATTTGAATGAGTCCGGCTGCAATCGGTGCCAGTATCATCATGACTATCCCTACAAAGGGATGGGTGGTTTGTTCTTCGCCATCGCTTGAATGTGAGGATAGAGGAATCCACATCAATAGGTTTGCAAGACCGCTAATTGCGCCTGCAATAGTTGCACTCACAACGCTAATCAATGTGTCTCGATGGACAACATGAGCAAGTTCATGTGCTAACACCCCTGTAATTTCCTCTTTAGTTAATCGCTCCAGTAAGCCAGTAGTTACAGCAATACTTGCATTTTGTGGGTTGCGGCCGGTGGCAAAGGCATTAGGTGTCGTGTTATTAATGAGGTACACTTTAGGCATGGGTGTGCTTGCACGATGCGCCAGTTCTTCAACTATTCTATAAACAAAATGAGTGCTGGATGTGGGTTGTGCTTGGTATAGGTTCAGTACAATTGTATCTGAGTACCAATAAGCAGAGAAATTCATTATTCCTGCAAAAAATAGGGTTATTAGCATTCCAGTGTGGCCTCCTAAAGCGCCGCCTATAAATACTAATAATGCCGTTAAGGCGCCTAGAAAAAGGAGTGTTTTTAAGTTGTTTCCCATTTTATCACCTGACTATTAAAAATTTCTCAGGCCTTATAATGGGGATAAATTTTATGACTTCAACTGATACAGTTCACTATGGGCATAATGTCCAATCAATCAGATATCAATCAAAGAAAGAGAGAGCAATTTTTAAAAATGTACCCTTGAAAATTTATTTTTTGACCTTAACTAATTAATATCGTTATTTTTAGGGAGGAATTGATAGGGAAATAGTACTTAATGAACTTAAAAAACTAGAAATAAAATAACTTAATTTTTGTTTGTATTTTTTGAATTTAATAAAAATTAGAATTAAGAGGATTTAAACTATGTCAACAGTTCAAACAACAATACGGGGTATATCATCTACTCCAACCATTAATTACCACATTGAAAGGTATTTGAATAAGCTCCAAAAAGTCTTCAACAAAATCAACAAATGCAAAGTGGTCGTTGATTTGGCTAAAAACAACACGCACAAAGACAGACTTTATAGTGTCTGCATTGATATCACTATTCCTGGGAAGGAGTTGGTGAGCAAAAAGCAAGACCCCAATTTATTTATCGCGATTCGCAATAGCTTTTTAGCCCTCGAGCACTTACTTGCGAAACATCATAAAAAGAAAGTACTTGGTAATAGACATCAAACTAATCATCTTCGTAACTATAACAAAGATACTATGGCTCAAGCCGTGTAAACCCTTTGAAGTGTATTCATTTACTAAGACAGGGCTAGTTAACTACAAGCCTTGTCTTTAATTTTAGAAATAGATATTGATTGTTCAATAAGGAGGATGTTATGAAACAAGAACACATTCTAGCATTATCTTGGGCGCTCATCCTTAGCGCCCTATTGTCTGTGGTTAATGCAACAGATGCTCATCAGCTGCCTCAAAAAAGCCATCAAAGCATATCGATCCTTGATGATGATCCATTTTTTCAATCGGATGATGTATTTAAGCAAGTCAGGAACATGCAACAGGCAATGGACAGGTTAATGCAACAGCAGTTTAAACAAATTAATAATAATCCAATCGGGTTTGCGGACTCAAAAAATACACTGACTTCTTCACAAGACATTCAAATGAAGGAGAGTAACAATGAGCTTACCTACACGATACAAAAGCCTGAAGGTAGTGATAGTAAAATTGATGTTTCTGTTAAGGATGGGCTATTAATCGTTAACACACACCTCATGCAGAAAACGTCTCACAGTGAACATGGCAGTAAAAGCTACAGCTATTCACAAAGTAACACCACACAATCGTTTAAATTACCGAGTAGTTATGATCCTAACTCTATGGATTTAAAAACCAAAGATTCTAATCTAATAGTTACCTTCAAAAAGCAAAATATACCCAATTCTTTAAAAACGTAACAATCATTGAAAAAATTCAACACATCGACACCAGTTGCACCATGGTGTCGATGTTGTGTCTAAAACCCTGGAGTGGTTTTTTTCCGAAAGCATTGATAGGTTATTTACAGGGAGATTGAAGATGCAATTATTCACCAATTCGACACAAGGAAGACCTGGTTATTTATATTTATTTAGACTAAAATTAATAGCGTTGGCTAGTTCTCAATTTAGTTTTGTAAAAACAGCTAACCCTAATCTAGCCTTCCATGTGAAATGTCATGCTGTTAAAAAACCATGTAATTTAGTGTTCATCAAATTGATTTGAATAAAGCTTATTTATTGTTCACTGGAGAAAAAAACATGAATCGGCAATTACAATTTGCTGCAATGAATTTACCTGTTGGTAGTCTTGATTCTTATATTCATCGAGTTAACCAAATTCCTATGCTGACCTTGGAAGAGGAAGTTGCTTGTGCAGAGCGGTTTCACTCTGAAGGGGATATTGAGGCAGCAAGGAAATTGGTCCTAGCTCATTTGCGCTATGTGGTGCGCGTTGCCCGCGGTTATTTGGGATACGGTTTGCCCTTGGGTGATTTGATTCAAGAGGGAAACGTCGGTCTTATGAAGGCGGTAAAGCG
>CAJCIZ010000254.1 GCA_903970525.1 Myxococcales bacterium
TTCAAATAATCCGGGTTTAATAAATTTTTTTCATGAACATGATAATCATATCTATCTCTAATCAAATGCAGTGGCATGATGGCATAACTGCATTTAGGTTCGTTTTGGTTGGATTTTCTGAATTTTGTATAACCAAAGTCAAATAAGCTGTTTGTTTCACCTTGAAATATTAGCTTTAGCTTTTCTAGTGTTGATGCTTCGTGATGGCGCGCTTTTCTACGGACATAAATCTCGTCTTGAAGTGTGCCATTTGTTATAAAATGATGTCTGAATCCAGGGCGAGCATAAACATCTTCTGCGTCGATTTCAACTTGCACTTGCTTGAATACGGAACGTTTTTTTCTTTTCAATTTTAAGGCTTGATTGGAATATCCTTCAACAAAACGGCCGGAACGACCTTCAATTAGCCCGGATAAAAAATTAGCTTCGCTTAATGTAACGCTTGAGGTGCTACCTTGACCTTCGTGTTGTCTCATGACTTTTTCTAAAATACGAGTGACACCGACTTTAGCAAATGGAATGACGCCATGCTCATGTTCATCGCAGAGCTCATCGATGATAAAGCTTTCATATCGCCAAAATGCTTCGCGTGCGACGATATCAGCTAAAATTTCTAGCCGTGGTAGATCAATCTCATCGACAATCCGTGCCGTGACACTAGTCGTTTGATCGCGTAGCGCATTGACTGCTTGATTACCAATGCTCATGACATTAGCAGCAATACTGCCGATGAGGGGAGCATTCGATATGCCCTGTTGTAAGAGATTGAGTATCTTTTTAGTAAAATTATCGCGTGGTACGGCTCTATTGTTGGCTGCATCCCATAAATAGTGCATTTCTCTGATGAGTTCTTGTGTAAAAACCTTAATATATAGATCACGTTTTATTTGATTGGCTGTTGTCATAATACTTTTCTCATGCTGGGTAGGCTGCAACTCTTCCTGCTAAATTTTTAAAATGCTCAACAGCTTCTTGTAAAGTCTGCACCGCACAAATTTCTAGTTCGCCAATTTTTCCTTTAGGCGCATTCCCACTTGGTACAATTGCTTTTTTAAATCCATGTTTCGCTGCTTCACGTAATCTTTCTTGTCCTGCTTGCACAGGACGAATTTCACCCGCTAATCCCACTTCGCCAAACACTAACACATCGGCCGGCAAGGGATGATTGCGCATGCTAGATAACACAGCCAGTAACAATGCAAGATCTGCGCCTGTTTCTGTGATTCGCACACCACCCACCGCATTCACAAACACATCTTGATCGTACGTCGTAATACCCGCATGGCGATGTAATACAGCCAATAACATCGCAAGTCGTGGGGATTCTAATCCCACGCAAACGCGCCGTGGATTCGCCATATGGCTTTGATCAACCAAGGCTTGCACTTCCACTAGCAACGGACGACTGCCTTCTTGTGTCGCCATAATCACGCTACCCGAAACCGGTTTCTCATATCGCGATAAAAAAATTGCCGAAGGATTGCTCACTTCACGTAAACCTTTATCTGTCATCGCAAAAATACCTAACTCATTTACCGCGCCAAAACGATTTTTCACCGCGCGTATCACACGATAACGACTGTCTTGCTCGCCTTCGAAATATAAAACAGTATCAACCATATGTTCTAATACACGAGGTCCGGCAAGTGTGCCTTCTTTTGTTACATGGCCGACAAGAAATAAAGTCGTTTCAGTTTGCTTAGCATATTTCACCAATTGCGCAGCGCTTTCTCTTACTTGCCCAACAGAACCGGGTGCTGACTGCATGA
The DNA here is from genome assembly GCA_903970525.1 of Myxococcales bacterium. Lineage (GTDB taxonomy): Bacteria > Pseudomonadota > Gammaproteobacteria > DSM-16500 > DSM-16500 > UBA5158. The sequence goes on from CAJCIZ010000254.1 coordinate 1,770, forward strand.
GACTGGTGTGAACTGTTTGAATAGAATCCACAACCAGTACGCGCGGTTTTTCTTCTTGCGCTAATTTTAAGATGCGTTCCACTTGTGTGTCGGCAAGTAATAGCAAGTTTTTTTCAGGTAATCCTAAGCGTCTTGCGCGCAACGTCACTTGTTGTAAAGATTCTTCGCCTGTGACATATAGCACAGGCATCGTTTGACTGAGATGACAAACAGCCTGAAGTAATAGAGTTGATTTTCCAATACCAGGATCGCCACCAATTAAAACTGCAGATCCTAGAATTAATCCGCCACCTAAAACGCGATCTAATTCTTTTACCCCAGAGGTGAAACGTGTTTCTTCTTGTAATGTCACATCCGCCATATTAGTAATTTCAGGTTCGCCAATGGCATAACCTTGATAACGAGGATGTGTGGTTGGTTGCAAAGTTTCTTCTACTAATGTATTCCAAGTGCCACAGCCGGAACATTGTCCTGACCATTTAGGATGTTGTGCGCCGCATGATTGGCAGGCATAAATATTTTTTAACTTTGCCATGTCTATTCCTCGGCAATAATGTGTACGGCCGAAGAATCCAGCTCGCTATGGCCTTTCATGACTAATCGATCAATACATTTCATGGCGTAAGTCGCGCCAGGCAAAGTTAAGTTAGCAAGATGAGCTTGATCCATCGCTAAATGCATATCTTTGCGGTGTAAATTTGCTTTAAAACCAGGTTTGTAATCGCCATCCAACATGCGCTTGCCGTGAATTTCAAGTACGCGGCTGCTAGCAAATCCACCTAATAAAGCTTCGCGAACTTTTGCGGCATCGACACCAGAGGCTTCTGCTAATCGTAGCGCTTCGCTCACTGCAACAATCGTTTCTGCGATAATGATTTGATTGCAAGCTTTAGCAATTTGACCCGCACCGTGATCGCCGATTAACGTGACTTGTTTGCCCATTGTATTTAACACATCCTGAACTTTTTCTAAAACCGTTGCTTTACCACCAACCATAATAGTCAGCGTGCCTTCTGTCGCACCTTTTTCTCCGCCGGAAACAGGCGCATCTAACATTTCAATTTTTTTAGACTCTAATTGTGCCGCAATCCGTTTAGTGGCTGAAGCTGAAATCGTGCTCATGTCTATCACGATAGCGCCAGGTTTTGCGCCATGGATCACGCTATTTTTTCCGAGTAATACTTCTTCCACATCGGCAGTTGCGGGAACATTGGTAATGATGACATCGACTTGTTCAGCCAATTCTTTTGACGAAGCGTGTGCAGTCGCACCTGCTTCTGTGAGTTCGCGCAACAATTCAGCGCGTCTGACATAAATATGCACGGGAAAACCCGCTTTAATTAAATTGAGTGCCATGGGTTTGCCCATGATGCCTAAGCCGATAAATCCGATTTTTTGCATGACTGATTCCTTGTAAAAAAGGGATTATAGGCTGGAGATTATCTATCGGATAGATGCTTAAAGAAAAATATAGCTACACTCTGCTGTCATCCCTGCGCAGGCGGGGATCCATTCTTAGTATGTTGCTAGGCTTGGGATGGATTCCTGCCTGCGCGGGAATGACAACGCAACAATAGATTGATTATTGAACAATTTAAGATTTCCTTAATTTTCCTAACACAAAATTTTCAGCCCCAGGTCTTTGAAAGATATGATCATTTACAGACTCTTCCCAACATCCAAGACCACATTTTGACGCTATATTCTATACTCCTAGTATCACGTTTATTCATTCATTTTATTAAATAAATAGGTGATCTATGAGCATAGACAGAGAAGATCTGCCAGGTGAAGACAATGAGGGTGAACATGCACTCCCTAAATTTCATAATACAACAGATGAAAAAGCAGGAGATGAGTCACCTAGAACACCAGATTCTTCTACGGCTGAATCTAAATCACAGTCATTTAATTTTACAGTTCGTACGAGCAAACCTAGTGATGCAGAGTTGCAATCTTTGAAGCGTGATAGCTATTTGTTGGTCAATACCGGCAATAAGGCATGGGAGTTATATTACATTGGATCAAAAGCGGGAAAAAATTCATTAGATCAACCAGAAGTATCAACACTGCTGCCAATGTTAATGAAGGTACTACCAGCAAGTGCCAATTTACTGGAAGGCGATGAAGCTAAAAAAGCTGAAATTCATAAGCTAATCAAAGATGAAAAAGCAGAGAGTGATCTTGTCAAATCATGTGAAGAGTTTTTTAAAAATGAAAGAGAATTTCATAACATAATAACAAGGTTTCTGCGGGATTGCGCGTTAGTTTATGGCAAATTAGATGCTGAAAAGCAAAATGAATTAGATATTTATTTAGACCGTTATCGAGCGCTTAAAACAAATCAATTTCCTGATACGGTTGATGTCACTGAAGTTAAGTCTACATTTGATAAAGCAGAAAAATATATCTCTGTGATCATAGATGTCATGGAAAAATCCAGAGCCTTTAAAAATGGATTTATGATGATGGAAGAAATTCAAGCTTCGTATCCTGAGTTTCAAAAAGATTGGCTAACATTATCAGATAAAATGGCTGAACCATTAGTGTCGGCAAGAGCCACAACTGGATATCCAGATGTGCTGGTAGCAAAACAAGGTTTTTCAAATGACTCTGCCGCAGGATATCAGCATAAAATAAAAATAATAAATGTACTCACTGCAATTATGCAAAATTTGCAAAAGAGATATCCTGAATCTGATCTCAATGGCAAGTTAGAAAAGCAAGCAATGGAACTGAAGTCACTCGCGCGCAAAGCAAACGATGATCAGAATTTTATGTTTAGAACGGGTATATTAGGAAGAGTTTCAGATGCTATTTCAATAGCGGGAGAAAAATGTAAGAAGTTAGATTCAGAATCACGTCGCTTGTTTAAAGCTTTCAATGCGCAAGTCATAGCAAAAATGAAAGAAGTGCAGGCTGAAAATGTGAGCCCGGATCATGTAGCAAGTTTCTTCTATGCTGATTTCGTTAAAACCTATATCAGTGCCTATGCTCATGCAGGACAAGATAAAACTTTTTTAAAGATTTTACAAAAATTCATTATTGATTTAGATACTTATTTAGCTGAGCGTGCTCTGATTCAAGTCATTGGTGCGCAAGGTAAGAAATTAGAAGACATTGATAAACTCATATTTGATACTTTGAATAAAGAAGTAGAAAAACGCATTCAAAATAGCGAATATGAATATCAAAAGTTAGCTGATAAAACTAAAACCGTAGCAGAAATTCAGGGCAAACATGCTAAAGATTTTATGGATGCAAGAGTGCGTTATTTATTTGACGAAGCTAAGTCATCCTTGGGAGAAAAAATAGAATCTAAAGAATCGGATGAAAGTGTAAGCGAGCTCTCAAATGCTGAAGCCAAAAAAGCAATTTTTATCAATGCTAGAAAAGCCATTGTTCAAATGGGTCCAGCTGCACTTGCAAAATGGAATGAGCATGCACGTAAAGAGTTTTTAGAGTTGCAAATTTCACCTGCTGCTGCGGCAGATGTGATGAAACGTGAACAAGAAGATGCTTTCAAAAAGCTATCTACACTCGATAAAACCGAACAAAAGAGAACTGCAGCCTTGGTTAAATTAGTCTCTGAGACATTCCATGATTCTCTAGCTGAAATGAAAGGATTATCAGCAGATGATTTAAAAGGGTTTTCTAAATTGGTAGATAGATTCAAAAGAATTGATGTGGAAGCACAAGATAAAGCGCAGGTTAGAAAAAATCTCTTAGATATTATTGTTGATATTAATGCTTATGCTTATCAGATAGGTCGAAGAAAAGAGTGGACAGTGCGCGGTAAAGATAGTGTAGCACAAGCATCTTTAGTCGAAGTGCAAAATTTTATTCGCAATATAGATAAAAAACTAGTAAGCCAAGGACAAGACCCTTTGATGGTTGATCGTTTGGATCAACAAAAAAGCGATCCCGTAGACAATGCTGTCTTAATTTTTAATCGCTTGCCTAGAATATTGGGAAAAGATTTTGATGCATACGTAAAAAAATTATATTCGAATGTTAAAAGAGAAATTAAAAAAGTGGAACCGATCATAAATGAGTGGTTGAAGAGAGTAGATGACTTGGCAAAAGAAAAGGCGCAAGCAGAAAAAATCGCAGATAAGAAAGAAAAAAAGCAAAAGCTGGCAGACATAGAAAAACGATCTGACGCTCTAGAAAAAGAACTCAAAAATTTAAGCAAGCTGGAAGGTGGTGAAATTTATAAAATCCGTATGGAAATTGTTAATACCTTAAAAATGATAGAAAGAATGGGAATAGATCCTGCAGAATCAAATAGAGCAAAAGAAATTTGGAACAAAGCATTTGCCGAAGATCCTGAGCACAGCACATTGCTGGCTTATGAAAAAGTTTTAAAAATCGAAGAAGGGAAAGCAATTGAAAAAGGCAAAACGGAAATTCATGAGAGTTATATCAAAGGAGTTTTTGATAATATCATTGCAGAAGAAACAGCGGCATATAGAGAACAGTTTAAACAAGATCGCGGGTATGGGTTTACATTTATCGGAAGATCATCCGTATCTTCACCATCCCCTGGAGCGGGAGCGCGACGTTTTTCACAGATGGGTGCATCAGCGACAATAAGTGAAGATTCATCAGATGAAGAAAAAGATAAAGACTCTGAAAAGGATAAAAAATCTACAATATCATCTCCAACAAGCGGAAGTAAGAAATAATTTCAAAACAAAAAAGCAGCGCAACCATCACAGCGCTGCTTTTTATTTTCTACAATACTCTTATCTATGACTCACCGCCCACCACGAACCATCAGCTTGACGACAGACCGTACCCTCAATTTTTTGTTGCTTACGACCAAAGTTCATCATGGCGTGATATTTGCGACAATATTGATTACCTTTTACCGTGACATTTTGGGTTGGGACAACCGTGAAACTTTCACCCGTGTTAGAATTCAGCCAGTGAGATCGTTGGCCTACGATGTTATTTTCAAATGCGCTATTCATTTTAGCTTTGTCTGAGTCATCCATGGATTTACCCATTTTACCGCCAATATGCGCACCCACTGATGGTGCAGCACCCATTTGATTCTTTATGCTATCGCAACCGACCAAGCCTGCGCCTGATATTATTATTAAAAATGTTGCTAATGCTTTTTTCATCGGATTATCTCCTGATTTATAGTTACTTAAATAGCGCGATATTTTATACTGGGAGGGTTAACTTACCAAGGCTTTTTGGTTAAAATAATAACAATAGATTAAATATGACAAATAATGAGGAAACACGAGGGAAAATATGACATATAGGGTTGAATATCCAGATATCACTATTGGTGACTATGTCTTTTCTGCTAATAAAAAGAATGTCAATCTTCAATATGTTTATGACTTATTGTGTATCCCTTCGCAGTATTCAACCGGTTTACCCCCAGAACGCTTTCCGTTAATTATTGAAAACTCCATTTGTTTTGTTGTGTTACATCATGGAAAACAAGTCGGGTTTGCACGTGTGATTACTGACTTCACTGAGTTTGCTTCAATCTGGGATGTTTTCATTGATGCAGCGCATAGACGAAAAGGGTTGGGTAAATCATTAATGAAATATTTGTTAGAACATCCACGCTTGAAAGGTATTTTCCGTTGGTTCTTGATGACTGAAGATATGCATCCGCTGTATCAGAAATTTGGGTTTAAAACAGAAGCCTATAACCCTTATGTGATGATGAAGGTGAATACGGGGTTGTGAAAACTATGCCCCCATCTTCAACTGCTCCCAATACTTTTCAAACAACCCAAACGCTTGATCCCCGATATCGGTTTCAAATTCCCCTTGATGCAACACAGCCAAGGATGGATACAAAGCAGGATTATTCTTCACTTCTTCCGGCATCAGATTCTTAGCTGCTAAATTCGCAGTTGAATAATTAATCGCTAAACTCACCGTTTTCGCGACATCAGGCCGCATTAAAAAATTCAAGAATTTATAGGCGTTTTCAGCATGTGGCGCATCTTTTAGAATTGCAAAATTATCGACCCAAATCTCAAAATGATTTTTTGGGTAGACAAAAGCTAAGTTACTATTTTCACGACTCGCTTTATAAAGATCACCATTCCACGCCATGCCAATCGTCGCATCTTCATCAATGAGGATAGAAATAATCGCATCATTATTAAAAAGCTTAACGTTAGGCATGAGTGATTTCAATTTGTGATACGCTTCTTTGATGTGTTGTGGATTATTATCATTGATGGAATATCCCAACATTTGCATAGCAATAGAAAACACTTCGCGCGCATCATCTAAAAATAACAATTGGTTTAAATATTTTTTATCTAACAAATCTTGCCAATCATTGATATTGCTGTTAGGAAAATAATTTTTATTTAGAAAAATCCCCGTCACACCCCAAATAAATGGCACGCTGTATTGGCTATCAGGGTCATAAGCTTGGTTAAGGAAAAAAGGATCCAGATTAGCCATGTTAGATAATTTGGATTTATCCAGTTTTAACAACATATCTTGATGGCGCAAGCGGTCAATATAGTAGCTGGAAGGCTCTACCAAGTCATAGCCCGGGTTTTTCACAGCCCGCAATTTCGCATACATCGATTCATTGCTATCGAAAGAGGCGTACTGAACTTTAATACCAGTTTCTTTTTCGAATTGTACAATAACTGAATGAGGGATTTCTTCAGCCCAGGTGAAGACGTTGACAACATTGTCCGCAGCAAGAACAGCTTGTGCAGAAAAACATGCTAATAAAGCCATGACAAAGCAAAAGAATTTCGTCATGACGTTACCCTTAGCACCGGGTTGTTTTTGACACGGAATACACTATCCCCCCATCTTGAGCTTTTCCCAATACTTTTCGTATAAGGCTAGCGCATCGTCACTAATGTCCGTTTGAAATTCTCCATGACTCATGATTTCACGAGAGGGATATTCAATCGGATCATTCCTGACTTCAGCAGGCAGTAATTTTTGCGCTGCTAAATTGGTCGTCGGATATGCGTTATCTAAAACTACAGCTTTTGCGACATCCGCACGTAGCATGAAGTTTAAGAATTTATACGCATTATCAAGATGCGGCGCCCCTTTGGGAATGGCAAAGTTATCAACCCAAATGACGAAACCGTCTTTGGGGAAAATAAAATCTAAATGAGTATTTTCTTTTTTCGCTTTAAAGAAGTCGCCATTCCATGACATGCCAACGGTCGCGTCTTCATCAATGAGAAGAGAGATCGGCGAGCTATTAAACATTTTAATGTTAGGCAACAAAGTTTTTATTTTTAGATAAGCTTGTTTGATGTGCTCAGGATTTTGATCGTTCGCTGAGTAACCGAGGGAACGTAAAGCCATTGAAAAGACTTCGCGTGAATCATCTAACATCAGCAATTGATTGGCATATTGTTTGTTCCAGACATCAGACCAAGTCGTGATGCTAGCAGGCACGTGAGATTTGTTATTCACGAAAATACCCGTAATACCCCAAATAAAAGGAATGCTGTAACTGCTATCTGGATCATAAGATTTATTTAAAAAATCAGGATTTAAATTAACAAAGTAAGGGACTTTTGCTTTATCCAATTTTTGCAACATGCCTTGTCTGCGCATGCGATCTATATAATAACTGGAAGGCTCGACAACATCATACTCAACATTCTTATCGGCTTTTAATTTGGCATACATGACTTCATTGCTGTCATAGGTGGAAAAATTTACTTTAATACCTGTTTCTTTTTCGAATTGACGAATCGCGGAATCAGGAATCACGCCAGACCAAGTGTAAACATTCACAATCTTATCATCTGCAAAGCTTATGCTTGCTAAGAAAATGCTGGCGAGTGTGATAACCGATTTCAAAAATTGTCTCATGGCTTTTTCCTCAATGAGAGCTGAGAGATAACGATCAGCAATAAAGTTAATCCGAACGTAACCGTGCAGAGCGCGTTGATTTCAGGTTTGACACCCAGTCTGACCATAGAATAAATCTTCAGGGGTAAAATTTCAAAATCAGGGCCTGCCACAAAGTAGCTAATGATGACATCATCGATAGACAATGTGAAGCTTAGTAACCAGCCAGCGAGTAGCGCCGGCCAAAGCAAGGGTAAGATAATCCGGGTCAAAATAACCGAGTCTTTTGCGCCTAAGTCTTTCGCCGCTTCAAAAATATACTGGTCGAAGCTGACAATGCGACTGTAAACCGTGACGACCACAAACGGAATACAGAAAGTGATGTGAGCCAGCAACAAGCTCCAAAAGCCTAGCGTGATGCCTATCATGCTGAAAAGTATCAATAATGAAATTCCCATCACGATGTCAGGCGATAAAATCAAAATGAAAATCGAGCCGTACAACAGTTGGCGGCCGAAGAAATCATAGCGATACAAACTAATAGCAGTGAGTCCGCCTACACAGGTTGCCACCGTCGCGGCAGTAACACCCAGGATCACTGAGTGAAGAACTGCTAACCATAAATCAGAATCCGCAAATAACTCGTGATACCAGCGCAGCGAAAATCCATGCCACAGCAAGGAATACTGTGCATTGTTAAAAGAATAAACGATTAAAACAATAATCGGTATGTAGAAAAATAAGTAAATTGCTGTCAAATAAGAGGTGTAGGGTAAATTTCTCATAGCAACTCCTGGCTGTCTTTATTGCCCGAGCTGCGCCAATAAATAATCAACAAGACGGCTAGCAACAGTGTGAAGACTACGCTGATGGCAGACCCCAGCGGCCAGTTTTGCGCGATCAAAAATTGATTTTGAATTAAGTTACCGAGCAGAATGGACTTAGAGCCACCTAATAAATCTGGAATATAAAAGATAGTCATCGCAGGCAAGAAGACCAAAATGGAGCCGGATAAAATGCCTGGCATAGTGAGCGGCAAAATAATTTTTCTAAAAGTCGTCAATCGATTTGCGCCAAGATCGCGTGCCGCATCGATCAAACGATTATCTAAGCGCTCAATGTTGGTTAATAGTGGCAGCACCATGAACGGCAACAAGTTATAGACCAAACCAATCATCACCGAAGTATCTGTAAACAAGAGCGTCAGCGGTTTAGAAATCACGCCTAGCCAGAGCAGCATAGAATTGATGACACCTTGAGGTTTTAACATGGTGATCATGGAATACGTTCGAATTAAAGAACTGGTCCAGAAGGGGATGATAATCAATAAAATCAGCAAACCTTTAAAACGGCTTTGCATGCGCGCGATCAAATAAGCGAATGGATAGCCCAGTAATAGACAAATAAGCGTGCAAATCCCCGCAATATAAAAGGATTGCTTGAAAATCTTCACATAAACAGAATTATTCAAATGGATATAATTAATCAAGGTGGCAGGCAAAGTCAGCAGATGCGCATCATCGTGTGAAGCAAAACTGGCAAGTGTAACCAAGCAAAACGGCAGCATGGCAAAAACCGTTAGCCATAACCAAATAATACTGAGCGAGAAATGTTTTAGGCCATTGTCATAATGTTTCATGGGGTAAGACGACCTCCCAACCAGGGACCCATGTTGCAAAGACAGGCTCGCCTATCGCATATTCCAATTTATCATCGTCTTCATCGAAGAATTCTGTCGCTGCTACGATTTGATTGTTGGACAAGCGCACCATGAGGTCGACTGTAGTGCCTTTATAAATCACTTCCTCAACGGTGCCGGGCAACATGTCTTTAGAATCATCGACGTCTACTTGCTTCCACACGCGTAAATCTTCGGGTCGGACTAGAATATGGACTTTTTGGCCTAGCTCAAAACTGCGAGAGCTTTTTGCATTGCGCGGCTTTCCTAAGATATTCACACCCAGTTGTTTGCCCTCAATTGAGAGAATTTCACTATCAAAAATATTCGCCTCACCGATAAAGTTGGCCACGGTTAAATTTTGGGGTTGTTCATAAACCTGGCGGGGTGTTCCCACTTGTTCAATACCACCTTCATGCATCACAACCACGCGATCTGACATAGAGAGAGCTTCTTCTTGGTCATGGGTCACGAAAATAAAGGTGATACCCAGCTTGCGTTGTAACTGTTTAAGTTCAATTTGCATGGTTTTGCGTAAACGATAGTCTAACGAGCTCAAAGGTTCATCTAGTAACAACACCAAGGGCCGGTTGACTACAGCGCGGGCTACGGCAACACGTTGTTGCTGACCGCCACTCAGTTGATCGGGTTTTCGTTGCGCAAACTTTTCTAATTTAACGATTTTTAAGACTTCAGCGACGCGTGTTGCGATTTCTGCTTTAGGCAATTTACGGCAACGTAAACCAAAGGCCACGTTTTCAAAGACAGTCATATGGGGGAAAAGCGCATAGCTCTGGAAGACGGTGTGCACATGGCGTTTATGTGGTGGTAAGCCATCAACATTTTTGCCATTAATGAAAATTTTCCCCGTAGTAGGGTTTTCAAAGCCTGAAATCAGGCGCAATAGAGTTGTTTTGCCACAACCAGAAGGTCCTAGCAAAGTCAGAAATTCTCCATTCCGCACCTCAAGATTCAAGTCATGCAAAATGACATGGTCATGTATGGACTTGGAAACATCGTGAAGTTCAATAATATTGGTCGTCATGTCCCCTGATTTCCCACTGCGAGAATATGAAAAAGTGCAGATTATGGTATGGTTATGGAGCAATGTCTAGCAATAAAAAAATTGTTTATGAGCGGTAAAATCTGCTGACTTTTTGTTCCATGAGCCGGCAAATTTATGCTATAGTAACGGCCTTAAAAATCACCCACGTACCATCATCTTTATGGATTGCCCCATGCTGATAACAGAAGAGAAAGAAGTTCTCGATTTTGCTCATTTGTCTCATGCCGAAGTCAGTGCCCTTCTACAACAATATCGCCTGGCTCTTTCAGTCGATGAAGCCCTCACTATCCAAAATACCATCTTAAAACGCCCGCCAACTTTGGCCGAGTGTGTCTTATGGTCTATCCAGGGTTCGGAGCACTGTTCTTATAAAAGTAGTCGTAAGCATTTGAAACAAATGGTAACTGATGGTCCTAACATCATATTAGGCGCGAAAGAAGATGCCGGCATCGTCGCGGTTGCCAAAGATAATCATGGGATGCGTTACGGCATAGTGATCAGCCATGAATCGCATAACCATCCTTCCCAAATTGTCCCTTATGAAGGGGCAGCAACAGGGGTCGGTGGCAACGTGCGAGATGTGTGTTGCATGGGAGCAGAAGTCATTGCTGTCGCCGATGGATTGAGATTCGGAGAAATTACGCGGCAAAAGACTAGCTGGATACAAGATGGGGTGGTCGCCGGTATTGCAGGCTACGGCAATCCAATCGGCGTGCCAAACATTGCGGGCGATGTGTACTATGATCCAGGCTATAACGAAAATTGCTTAGTGACGGTTGTGACCTTAGGGGTCGTGAGTGAAGCAGACGTTATCCATTCGTATGCGCCTAAGCATGCAGAGAATCATGTTTTTATTTTAGTGGGTAAGCCAACAGACATCAGTGGTTTCGGCGGCGCGAGTTTTGCGTCAACAGAATTGGTTGAAGAGCATAAAGAAAAAAATAAAGGCGCAGTCCAAGAGCCAAATGCTTTCTTAAAGCGTCACTTGTTGAAAGCAAATTACAGCTTGTTCCAAATTCTGAAAGAGAAAAAACTCATAGATCAAGTAGGATTTAAAGATTTGGGCGCAGGGGGTGTTGCATGCGCCAGCGTAGAAATAGCAGAAAGTGGCGGCTATGGCGCAGAAATCGATTTAGAACTTGTGCCAACCAGTATGGATCATCTCCACCCTTCAGTGATTCTTTGTTCAGAAACACAAGAACGATTCATGTGGGTTGTACCACCCAGTCTCGTGGATTTGATTTTGACGCATTATAACGAAACATTTGCACTACCCAATATTTCTGCAGGGGCGCAAGCGAAAGTGGTTGGTAAAATTCGTACGGATGGATTGTATGTCGTGAATTATCATGGCAAACAAATCGTGCATGCACGCGCCAGTGATGTGACGAAAGGTATTGTGTATGACCGTCCCTATCAAGCAGGCGTGAAAAAGCACGTAGAACCGCAACTCCCAGCGCCTACAGACTACAATGCAATGTTAATGACATTGTTAGCGCATGAAAATATTGCATCACGCGCGCCTATATTTGAAATGTATGACAAGCAAGTACAAGGTCGCACGGTGTTAGAAGCCGGTGAAGCCGACGCAGGTGTGATGCAACCCTTCAACGAAGATAAATATCCTGAAGAAATTCGTCAAACCGGTATTGCGTTGTCATTAGACCAATGTCCACGTTATAACAAAGTTGATCCTTACTGGGGTGCAGTCAACGCGGTAGTAGAATCAGCGCGCAATGTTGCGGCAGTCGGTGCAAGTCCGCAAGCACTGACAGATTGTCTCTGTTTCGGCAACCCTGAAAAACCAGAACAAATGTGGGATTTCACAGAATCAGTGCGCGGTATTATTGCAGCGTGTAGCGCGATAGGATTAAAAGAATTTCCAGGCGCATCTTTGCCAATTATTTCAGGTAATGTGTCACTGTATAACGAATCCAAGTCAGGTGCGATTCCGCCTAGCCCTATGATTAGTTGTTTAGGCAATTTGCCAGATGTTTCTAAGGTCATCTCAAAAAATTTACAGCGCCGAGATTCTGTCCTCATGCTAGTCGGTGAGCGTAAAGATGAGTGTGGCGGTAGTGTTTATTATGATATAGCGGGTGAGTTAGGCGCGAATTTACCAAAACCAAATCTAGAAAAAATAGGCCGTGAAATTCAAGCAGTTGTTGAATCCATTCAACAAGGTTTGGTATTGTCCGCACATGATATCTCAGAAGGCGGTGTTGCTGTGGCTGTCACTGAAATGACTTTTAAAAATTTAATCGGCGTTAAAATTGATGTACCGGGTGATTTATCTACCGCAAAGAAATTATTTGGTGAATCCGGCGGATTTATTCTAGAAGTTGAAAAAGACAAGTTAAGCGCGTTAAAGAAAGTCTTTTCACAATATAACATATCGCTGTATCCCTTAGGGCAAACACAAATGTTGTCGCTTTTGCAAATGCAAGATTGTATTGATTTGCCCCTCTTAGAGGCAAAACAAGCCTGGGAAAATGGGCTGCGGGAGAAATTATTATGACAGCAATTGATTATAAATCTGCAGGCGTAGATATTCATGCCGGAAATGAAGCGGTTAACCGCATCAAAAAAGCAGTTGAAAGCACTTTCTCGCCAAATGTATTAACAGGCATTGGTAGTTTTGGTTCGCTCTTTGATTTAACCAGCATAGCGCGAGAGTATAAAAATCCTGTCTTAGTGCAAAGCATTGATGGCGTAGGCACAAAAACAATTATTGCGCGCATGATGAAAAAATTCGATACCTTAGGAATGGATTTAGTCAGCGCCACAACTAACGATATTATTGTGTTAGGCGCTAAACCTTTAACACTCTTAGATTATATTGCGAACGACAAATTAAATCCTGAGATCGTGGAGCAATTAGTGACAGGCATGGTCACAGCGTGCAAAGAAAATGGTATTTCCTTGGTGGGTGGTGAAACGGCTGAAATGCCAGGCACTTACTTACCAGGCGAACATGATTTAGTAGGCATCATCACGGGCGTTGTTGAAAAAGACAAAGCCATCATGGGCAAAAATATTGTCCCAGGTGATGTGATATTAGCTTTCACTTCTAGTGGTTTACACACCAATGGTTATTCACTCGCGCGCAAATTATTTTTCGAAATCGGCAAATATTCTGTGGATTCGCAGTTACCAGAATTCAGCCGTACCTTAGGTGAAGTTTTGTTAGAGCCCCACATCAATTACACACGACCTGTGTTGCATATGTTGCAAGAAAATATCGATATCAAAGGCATGGCGCATATCACTGGCGGTGGGTTGTTAGAAAATATTCCGCGTGTGTTGCCAGCAGGTTGCGCAGTAGAAATTGATAAAAAATCTTGGCCGCAACAAGCCGTGTTTGCAACGCTACGGGATCTAGGTCATTTGGGAGATGCGGAAATGTATACTACCTTTAACATGGGCGTTGGTTTGGTCATGATGGTAGAGGCAAGCATGGTAGAAAAAGCACGTGCTGCCTTACAAACATTCCCGCAATTTAAGCTCTATGAAATCGGTCGTGTAGTGAAAGGCAATAAAGAGGTGAAATTATGCGAATAGCGATTATTCAATTTCCAGGCTCAAATTGCGAACGCGAAACGATTCTGGCCGTGAAACGCGCCGGCATGCAACCTGAAGAATTTCTCTGGAATGGTCCTAAAGAAAAATTAACTACATTTGATGGTTTTATTATTGTTGGTGGATTTTCTTATGAAGATCGCTCACGTTCTGGCGCCATTGCCGCGCTTGATCCCGTGATGCGCATCATTCAGCAACAAAGTGATCTCGGCAAACCCGTGTTAGGGATTTGCAATGGCGCACAAATTTTAGTGGAAACCGGTTTAGTGCCAGGATTAAGCGGAAATAAAATTGGCCTAGCGCTCACAGAAAACAAGCGCGTGCGTAACGATCAAGTCTTAGGTGTGGGATATTACAACGCCTGGATTAATATGCGGTTGTCAGATGATTATCAATATAATGCTTTCACACGCACCTTAACGCCAAAAGATATCTTATATGTGCCGGTCGCACATGGTGAGGGCAGATTTGTCATCCCGCCTGGATTATTAGAAGAAATTAAAGTACATGGTTTAAATGTATTTCAATATTGCGATGCGAAAGGAAATATCGTGGATGAGTTTCCTGTGAATCCAAATGGTTCAATCAATAATATTGCTGCTATTTCAAATAAAGCAGGCAATGTCATGGCTATGATGCCGCATCCAGAACGTACGCCAAATGGCGATAAAATTTTCCACTCTATGCGCGAATACATTGCGAATCGCAAAGTAGAACAAGTGGCACCGTTGCACTATCAAGCAAGGCCCGCAATCATTGCAAAATATCAACCCAAACAAAAAACCCGCGAATTGATCGTCGATTTGATTATTACCGATAATCACGCGATGTCCGTTGAGAACGCGCTACGTAAGATAGAAATTCCGGTTAAAATTAAAAGACGCATACACTGGGAAATTGCCTGTGACTCTGATGAAATCTACCAAAAGATTATCAGCAGCGGTATTTTATTTAACGACCGTAAAGAATCGGTTGTCAGTATCGAAGAAGTTAAACAACCTCACGAAACGGCTTTTTTAGTTCGTCCCAAAGAAGATATGTTGGGCTTACAAAAAAAACAAATGCTAGAACATCATTTCAATGTTTACGGTGTTCATAGTATTCACCACGGCGTTCTATGGAATGTGATTGCTCGAGAAGAGCATGATCATGTTGTAGAGCATGTTATTAACTCTCATATATTATTTAATCCCTATGCCCATGACTGCTACTACTACTGAAAATTATTTAGATCAAATTCGACTAGGCCTGTCACACTGTTTGACAGAAACTGACTTTAGCATCGGCAAAAAATATCGCGGCAAAGTGCGCGACACCTATGATTTAGGCGATAAATTAGTCTTAATCACCACAGATCGATTAAGCGCGTTTGATCGTATGTTGGCGGTTGTCCCATTCAAAGGCCAAGTCTTGAATTTAACAAGTGCTTGGTGGTTTGAAGAAACCGCGCATATTGTGCCAAATCACGTGATTGCGATTCCAGATCCAAATGTCACGCTTGCCAAAAAATGTAAAGTTTTCCCCATTGAGTTTGTGATGCGTGGCTATATCACAGGCACGACAGGAACATCTTTGTGGACACAATATAAAAATGGCGTGCGTAATTATTGTGGTCATCAAATTCCTGAAGGCTTAGTCAAAAATCAAAAATTAGAAAGGCCTTTGTTAACGCCTACAACGAAAGATGAACACGATAGACCCATTAGTCCTGTTGAAATTGTTCGCGATGGTTATATGACAGCGGAAGAGTGGGAAGAAGCGGCTGACATTGCAACGAAGTTATATTCACATGGCGCAACAGTTGCTGCCAAACACGGATTGATTTTAGTCGATACAAAATATGAATTAGGCAAAGATGATAAAGGTAATATTATTTTAGTCGATGAAATCCACACGCCTGATTCTAGTCGTTATTGGTTAGCGCATAGTTTTGCAGAACGATTTGCTAATCAACAAGAACCTGAAAACATAGATAAAGAATTTCTGCGTTTATGGTTTGCGGCAAATTGTGATCCGTATAAAGATGAAAAATTACCAGCAGCACCAGAAGATTTAGTGGTGACTTTGGCGTCTCGTTACATCCAGCTTTATGAAATGATTACGGGCAGCCAATTTAATTTTACGAAATCGCAGGAGTCGGTGCAGGCTAGGATTATGAAGAATTTGGCGGGATATTTGGCTTAACCAGAATCTGCTGCTCCGCACTATTCTGTCATCCCCGCGAAAGCGGGGATCCATTATTCCGGCTTTCTCAACTAGATGAGAGGCATAGTAAGAATAGATTCCCGCTTTCGCGGGAATGACAGAATAGCGCGAGACTGAAAGTCAGTGTGAAATTGTAATTAATTTGTCAGAGGTTCTTAACCATGTGCGGAATTGTAGGTATACACAGTCAAGGCGCCGTCGCAGCGGAACTCTACGATAGTTTGATTCACTTACAACATCGTGGACAAGATGCGGCGGGGATTTTGACCTGCAACGAGCGCTTCTACGTCAAGCAAGGTTTGGGATTAGTCCAAGAAGTCTTTGAACCAGAAGACCTCATGCACTTGCACGGACACGTAGGTATTGGACACACACGCTATCCTACCGCTGGTGGATACAATATCGCAGACGTACAACCGCTCTGGATAGGCAGCCCACGCGGGATCGCCTTGGCGCACAATGGCAACCTCGTTAACTACAAAGAATTAGCGCAAGAAATCACACAAATTAAACACCGCCACTTAAACTCCTCCGTCGATTCCGAAGTGTTATTACACTTACTAGCAGACGGCATAGAAGAAAAATCCAGTGCCGATGAAAATACTGACGAAGGTTTCTATTCAAATTTATGTTCAGCAGTCAAAAATATTTTCAAGCGCGCACACGGTTCCTATTCGGTCGTCAGCGTGATTATAGGCAAAGGCTTAGTCGCCTTCCGTGATCCGCACGGCATCAGACCTTTAGTGATGGGTCAGCGCACCGATACCAATGGCAAAAAAGAGTATATTTTCGCCTCAGAAAACACCATGTTTTATGCTTTAGGTTTTCAACCTATGGGTGATGTGCAACCTGGTGAAGTGATTTACGTCACACGCGATGGTGAGTTATATCGCCAAGTGATTGAGAAAAAAACCTTTGCACCGTGTATTTTTGAATATGTTTATTTCGCGCGTCCTGATTCCAAGATCAATGAAATCGGCGTGTATCGTTCCCGCTTATACATGGGACAGAATTTAGCAAAACGCTGGAAAGAAAAATATCCGGATGTTTTGCCCGATGTTGTGATTCCCGTGCCGTTTACTTCGAACACCGCTGCATTGTCATTCGCACATGAGCTAGGCGTACGTTATTCAGAAGGATTATATAAAAACCCTTTCATTGGCCGTACTTTCATTATGCCCAATGGAAAAGAACGCAGCAGAAGCGTACGTTATAAATTAACCCCACAAAAAAGCGAAATTCAAGACATGAAAGTCTTGATGGTAGACGATAGTATTGTGCGCGGCACAACCAGTCGTGAAATTGTGAAAATGGTGCGTGAATTTGGCGCGAAAGAAATTTATTTTGTTTCAGCGTGTCCGCCGATTATTGACCCTTGTTTTTATGGCATCGATATTCCTTCTCGCAGCGAACTCATTGCTGCGCAAAAGTCGGTAGATGAAATCCAAAAATATTTAGGCGTAGACAAATTTCTCTATCAAGAAATCGACGATTTAGTGGAAGCGATTAACCGCCGCCGTGAACAACCAGTAGAACATCCTTGTCTTGCTTGCATGAATGGCAAATATATCACGGGCGATATCACAGAAGAAAAAATCCTAGAATTAGATAAACAGCGTACCTGTCAGCGAGGCGATTCATGAAGATTCTGATTGTGGGCTCTGGTGCGCGAGAACATGCTTTAGCAAAAGCATTGCACCGTTCGCCACAACAACCAGAAATCTATTGTTGCGCAAGCTCTAATAATCCCGGTATCCGTAATCTAGCTAAAGGATATTGGATAGGGGATATCTGCCAAGTTGAAGCCGTATCAAAGCAAGCGCGTCAGTGGCAAATAGAATTAGCGATTATTGGTCCTGAAGCACCTTTAGAGCAAGGTCTTGCTGATGAATTGTGGGCTCACGCGATTCCAACCATAGGTCCCAAGAAAAAATTAGCGCAAATAGAAACAAGCAAAGCATTCACACGTAATTTATTAAAAAAATATCATGTCAAAGGTTCATTAGAGTATCGCGTATTTCAAGGCATGGCAGATGTGCAGGAATTTTTGCAACATTTAGGTCACGATGGTTATGTGATTAAAGCTGATGGATTAATGGGTGGTAAAGGGGTGAAAGTCGCGGGAGAGCATTTGCATTCTTTTCAAGAAGCTTTGCAATTTTGTCAGGAATTAACCGATCTTGGTCACTCGTTTGTCATAGAAGAAAAATTAGTTGGGCAAGAATTTTCTTTTCTTTGTTTTAGTGATGGCACACATTTAGTCCCTATGCCTTTAGTGCAAGATCATAAGCGTGCATTTGATGGCGATAAAGGTCCTAACACGGGTGGTATGGGCAGTTATTCTTTTGCTAATCATCGTTTGCCATTTTTATCAGACACCGATATTGCGTCTGCCTTTCATATGAATGAAAGCATTATTGATGCGTTAACTGCAGAATATCGCGAACCGTATATTGGAATCTTGTATGGCAGTTTTATTGCGACAAAGAGCGGTGTGCAATTAATCGAATTCAATGCGCGCTTTGGAGATCCCGAAGCCTTAAACGTGTTAGCCATTTTAGAATCTGATTTTGTACGGATTTGTCAGCAGATGGTCACCGGTGATTTATCACACGAAGCAGTTCGTTTTGCAAACTTAGCGACAGTTTGTAAGTACGCGGTTCCCCAGGGTTACCCAGATGAACCACAAAAAAATGTCGAGATTACAATAGATGCTGTGCAAAACCGTGAGCAACTTTATTTGGCTGCGGTGAATGAAGAAGACGGCAAATTACTCGCCACAGGTTCTCGCGCCGTGGCAGTCGTTGGGGTTGCTGATAATATTCTCGCCGCTGAAAAAATAGCAGAAGCAGAGATCCAGCGCATTCAAGGCCCTTTGTTTCATCGTCAAGATATAGGCACACGCGAACTCATTAATCGTCGCATCCATCAAATGCAAGAATTGCGGCAAAGAGATTACAGATTGTTATGAAAGCATTACGATTAGGCATTTTAGGATCAACACGTGGCACAGATATGTTGCCTATGATTGCTGCGATTAAAGAAAAAAAACTGCAAGCTTCTATTGAAGTCGTAGTGAGTAATAAAGCCGATGCGATGATTTTATCGCGCGCAACAGAACACGGTATCCCAACAAAATTTGTAGACCCCACGCAGTTTTCGCGCGAGGCCTTTGATGCGCAACTCTCAAGAATATTACACGCGCATCAAGTTGCATTAGTTGTGTTGATTGGCTATATGCGCATATTGTCTCCGCAATTTGTTGCTGAATGGCGCGATAAAGCGATTAATATTCATCCCTCATTATTGCCGGCATTCGCAAGTAGTATGGATAAGAGTGTGCATCAAGCAGTGCTCGATGCTGGCATCTCTGTGACAGGTTGCACCGTGCATTACGTCACAGAAGAAGTCGATAAAGGCGCGATCTTGATTCAAAAAGAATGTGAAGTATTAAAACAAGACACTGCCGAGAGTTTAAAAGAACGTGTGCAAGCTTTAGAAGGCGTAGCCTTAATTGAGGCAATAAACTTATTAGCAATGGAAAGTAAAAAAGTATGAATTCAAAAAAAGTCAGCATTAAGCGCGCACTGATTTCTGTTTCAGATAAAACAGGCATAGTTGAATTAGCGCAAGCTCTCACGCAACTGAATATTGAAATAATTTCATCAGGCGGCACCAGCAAAGTGTTGCGTGAAGCAAATATTACTGTGCAAGATGTCTCAGATGTTACACAATTTCCAGAAATGATGGATGGCCGCGTTAAAACACTCCATCCTAAAATTCATGGCGGCATCTTGGGTTTGCGTGATGAGCATGAGGCGGTCGCAAAACAACATCATATTGAATGGATAGATTTGGTGGTAGTGAATCTCTATCC
>CAJCIZ010000255.1 GCA_903970525.1 Myxococcales bacterium
AACTGTCGAACCCGCCTCTCCAAAACATAAGGGGAATATAACTAGACAGGTAGGCTATCTCTCTCCGCTTAACATGCCAAAATTAGAAACTCTTTTTCGCAATACAAATTGGAACTTCAATCCTGTTGTTCAACAAGATACGACTGTCATGAAATCTGCTTTTGTAACAGCATCCCATGTGCATGATCCGAGCCGTAATTTTAACATTTACAACAATGGGGGGAAAATAACTAAACCTTCAGGTGAAGATTATGTTGCCTCTTTCATGATTCTTCAAACTTATAAAGCATTACACGGAGAAGATCATCTGCCTGTTATTCGTTATCATGAAGATAAGAAAGCTTATGACACCTGGAAAGATGCATGTGCCAACGTGTATGGTGCAAAAGCAAAATTAATTACTATTGTGAATCGTAAAGATGAGCCGAAGAAAACAGTAAGCATTGCACCAGAGACACCAGCCGCTACTAGTGCAGTTAATTACGAACCTAGCTCAAAGAGTTTAAAAAGCTAACTTTCAGTTCACTTTTATTCATCTCAATTATGCAATGTTTAGTGCAAAACTCATCAGTAGCCAGACTATTAGATCATATAATAGGCTTAGTCTAGATATTTCATAAAAATTAGTTCAGGCAAATAAAAACTTGTTCCATTTTCATATCCTTCATTTATACTGAAATCTCATTTATATTAAGAAAGATAAAAAATGTTAAGGAAAACCAGCTTAATCAGCGCTCTACTCTTTTCACTCTCTACAGCATGCTGGGCTTCTGGCGCGTATGTAGGCGTCACAGTCGGTCCAGAGTTTGGTTCGTATAGCCAAAACTCAAGAATCACACAACCTGGAAACTTCGATGCGAGAGATAAAACACATTTATCAGGCGACGGCGCTTTTGCTTCGCTATTTGCGGGATACGGCTATAGCCACAAGCGATTTTATCTCGCTGGCGAAGCCAATGTGAATGTTAGCTCTGCTGATTTTGAATCTTCGAATATTGAATTACAGCATGGCACCTCCGCTCAGACGACTTATAAAGTGAATCAAACTTTTGGATTAAGTGTTCTCCCAGGATTTATATTAAATCAATCGACTTTATTTTATGGTCGCTTAGGTTATGTGTATGGAAACTTTAAAATTTCAACTGGTGATACTTCATTGAAAGGTACAGACCAAAAAATAAATGGTTTTCGTTATGGCGTAGGTGTTAAACAACTGATAGCCAAACAGCTTTCAGCAATACTTGAATTCAATCAAACAAGTTATCAAGGCACTAATCTTTATGTGGCTGATGGTACGACGAAAAAAGCGACTTATATCACACCTACTGTTTCACAGGTTGCGATTGGTTTAGTGTATAATTTTTCTTAAGAACTTGGATAGGATAGCCTATGAATCTTTTAATGAGACATCTATATTTTCTGTTTCTAACGATGGCTATTCTATTTTCATGCTCTGCATTCGCAGAAGAAAAAATTAATATCCCCATTCTTTGCTATCATAATTTCAATCCTACGGTTCCAGGTCTCATGAATATGACGCCACAAAAATTTGAAGAAGAATTGAAGTGGCTGATCGATAATGGGTTTACTGTTATCCCGCTAAAAGAAGCTGTCGAATATTTACAAGGGTCACGCGATTCCCTACCGAAAAAACCTGTGGTAATCACTGACGATGATGGTTGGCAATCGGTTTATACTTACATGCTCCCCGTGGTGAAAAAATATAATATTCCGGTCACTCTTTTTATTTATACTCAAACTATTTCCACTGGCAAACACTCTTTGACCTGGAATGAATTGACTGAACTTCAAAATACAGGATTATTCGATATCCAAGATCATACTTTTTCACATCCAAACTTCAAACAAGAAAAGAAACATCTCTCAGCTGCGAGTTATGAAAAATTTGTAACACAAGAATTAGTTACTTCTAAAAAAATCTTAGAAGACAAAATGCATAAGAAAATTTCCTTTATCGCATGGCCGTATGGAATTTATGATGATTATTTAGAACAACAAGCAAAAAATGCCGGCTATGATATGGCGTTTAGCATTGATGCTCGCATGGCAAACAAAAGTCACAGACCTATGGCACAACCACGTTTTATGATTCTTCAAGGACTCTCTATGAAGACATTTATGACGAGAATGAATGAAGCTAATAAAAAATCATAAATAGATTAATCACTCTTGGAATTCTAATATTTTTAACCGTGTGAAAATTGCCTTAATCCTGCTGAGGTGACTTTTTTTGCTACCACCGCGTGTCTCATCAAGCACCATCACTCAGACAGCTCTTCTTTGCATGTTGCTAAACCATCCTTGTCAAATTATGATTTTTTAGGCTGAGACTAGGCGTGTTTCTCATTTAACCTCCTGATTAATATAATCATATTAATACACCCGCCTCAAGAAATTGTTCCCAACTCGAACTATAATTATGTAAATACCTGTTATTTATACAAAGCAGTCACTTTGGGAGAGAAGCCATGGGGGACTCAAGATCGAATATTTCAAGGCCTTTATCAGAAGAAGTCAGACAACAACGCATCGCCATACTTCCATGGATTGAAAAGCTCAATAAAAAAATCAGTGAAGAAAAGCTGGGGCGAGCAACTCTCTTTACACTCGAAAGTAAATCAGACAGTGAAATAATACAATTCGCATTTACAGAAAATTCAACGAGCGATGAAGATAAAACAGATAAATCTCTCAATAAAGATATCAAAAACACGGCCCTTGTCTATGCGCATCTTTTATTAATCAAATTTAATCACAATCAAATCCAATATAATAAAATGATTCAAATCATTGAACAATTATTTAAAAAGCTTGAAGGGTTATCTCACAGTGGTACAGGTAATATATTTAAAGCTAAATTAAAAGAATTCAAACCTGATTTAGTCAAAAATCCTATCCTCAGCAGCAGCGCCAAACTTCTCAAAGAAATAACGGATGATTTATCACAATACAAGACTAGCAATGAACTGCCTAGAAATTTAGAAAGTGTAACGCGAGTTGCTAATGATTTGTTTAGAATCAACAACCAATTACTCAGTCATATTACACAAGCTGAACTAACAGGAACTCATAAGCAAAAACTCAATATCAATGCAATGACTAATCAATTCATTACACTGAATAACAAAGTCATTGAAGACATTCTGACTTCTAACGGCGCACCGGAAAGAACGCTGGCTATGGAATCTTGGATTCGCGTCATGGATCTTTGTTTTCAAAAAGGCGACTACTTTAGTGTTGCTGCAATCACAGGCGCATTGACTTCAACACTCATTGAGAGATTAACTCTAACAGAAGGCAATTTGGTAAGCCAAGGCTTAAAAGCTGGATTGACTGGCTATGCGCGAGAACGTCTCGAATTCTATACCCAATACATCATCAATAATTATCAAAAACTAGAACAAATGCGACCTTCAACAATCCCCGTTATCCAGTTTATAATGGATAAGCTTGAGCATAGCAAAGAATATGTCAGTCTATCTAGTCAACAGAATCCTCAAGAATCTCAAGCAACATTAAATAGAAATACTGCTGTAGAATCCGTATTACAGAAAATTCAACTTGCACAAATGATATCAGCTACAGATAATAAAACAAATTCAACCGCTAGACTACTTGACGATAGTTTGTTTAAACATAACATTCTCAATAAAAATACTATCGAGAATGAATTTTGGAAGAAATTATTTGCCATCCAACCCAAAGAAAAAGAAAAAAGAAAATATGAAACCGTAGATTTGAGTGGACGATTTAAGAAGATCATCGCTGATCTTAATACGATCGGAGTAACTCCAACGAAAGAATTTCAATCAAAACAGACTCCAGAATTGACAACTTCTCAGTCAGCTCCAAGTATTTTTATCACAGCATCGACCGTTAAAAATGAATCGTCGCATTCGATAAGTTTTTTTAATGAGAGTTCCTCGGGTCGCTCACGATCACCCTCTCCTCCTCCGACCCCGAAAAAACCTAATTATATACCCGATGTAGATGATGATTTTCCTGCAGACATTAGACATATCATGACAGAGACAAATAAAGCTTTAAAACAACTTTATCATTCTGCAAATTCAGCCAACATAGTCAGCACGATGAGAAATCTTGAAAGCACTATTCATGAAAATCGTGATGATATTTTAGATGACTACATTTTATTTGCAAAAGCTATCTCTCAAACAAGCACAGATATTATATTAAAAGAGCCATTTAAAGATATTAGAAAAGATTTATCTAATCAGATTCAAGGTATCTTATATTCCTTCGGTAGAGAAACGAACATGAATGACATACAAATGTATGGCGCCAACCCTAAAACACACGAAAGACAATTTGGAAATTTAGACTTTTATATTAGCCAACTTGAAGAAAATAGAGAGATGGCAAATGCGACATTGCTACACGCCTCTATGCGACGCGGGCAGTCATAATGTATTGACAGAACTATAAACTCAGTTATCTTGGTGGTGCGGGTGGTTTAAATACCGATTCTGCTTTCAAATCTTTTAATTCTGATTCTAAACGTTCTTTTGTATCAACTAATTCAGTTTTAGTTTTTTCTAATGGTTGATATTTAGCAAAAAAGCTATTCAGATTGTCATGAACATTATCTATGCTTGTTTTACAATTTTGATTGGCAAATTTAGCCATATCTTTAACTGACAATTCTTTTTTAAATTTTGGATCGATATTAGCTTCTGCTAATTCTTTCCTAATATCTTTCATTAACCCTATGTATTCAATTGCAGAAAGATATTTTTCGCCTGTTATATTAAGCCTTTCTTTAAACGCAGCAATATTTCTGGAAATAATATCACTGATAATTGCCGAATTATTTTCATAAACATCTTTGCCAATATTTAAAAAATTCATTACAGGATTAGATGCTTTTAAATCATCATAATTTTTCCGCGTTGAAACTGAGAGAGCTTCTACGACTTTTGCTTTTTGGAAATCAACCACATCATTAGCAGTCGTTTTACTGGCATCACTATATTCAACAATAGTATTAAACATTTCTTTATCGACTTGATCAATTGATTCTTGTGTGGAAAATATTGCGGCCTCAAGAATAGCAATAGCCTGGTTACGATCTGTTATGTCATTATCGCTGGGATAGTCAAACACTTGAGGATGTGACTGAACAAGTTTTTTTGCGCCTTCTAAAGCTGCCTCACGCTGTTCTTCTGAAACAGATTCGTCATAGGCCTCTTGATATTTTCTTTCAAAATCCATCACTGCTTTAATTTTTTCAAACCCAGCTATTTCTAACATAGCAAAAAATGCTTGATCTTCACGCATTTTTCTTTGCTCGGGAGACTCTATCCCCGGTGGAAATAAATTTTTCATTTCATTAACGATATCAACCATAATATCTTTGCACTCCAGTTTCGTAGAGAATAATCGTAGTATAAAACATTAGGGCTTATGCAACAAGTGAACTTCCGGAATATACAAATCCACCCACTTTCTATCCCACCATGCGCCAGTTTTCGCTTTTTCTTCAGGCGTTGAAAAATTGTATTCATAAAATTGCGCGCGCATATAAGTCGGTGGTCCTTCTGGAAATGGATTTTTGCCTAACAGCGCCATGACATCCGGAGAGTTTTCTAATATGCGTTGCATGAGACGTGCCACCCAAGGATTATCTTGTGCAGGACCCAGTGCAGCAAACCAAAGTTGCCAATCTACGCGTGGCTGATGTGGGATATTCCAAGGTGGTCTGCGATTAACATCGCCTGGTTTGTATTTAAATTCATATTCTCGCCATTCTATCCCATCATTTGAACCTTCTAAAATTATTTCCATACGCTTAGTTGTGATAACTGAAAATGGTCCATAAAGATTGACGAGCCGCAAAGGTGAAATCATATTATAAGCACTCGCAATTGGCGCGGGCACACTACCGCCAAAACGCAAATCCATCTGCAGTAAACTTATAGAGACAGTCACTATCACGAAAACACTGGTTGCAACTGAAATGAGACTCTGCGGTACAAAACAGTTAAGACTTTTTTGTTTTAACACAAATAACCGTTTAGGGAGTATCGTCCTTAATGCCGCATCATCAAACGAAACCAAACATAACAGGATAGTGAGAATATTAAAGAAATTATAATTTCCGGTGATCAGTATGAGTATTTGTAAAAATAAAATTGCGAAGGTTCCAATAAATCGTAATCGTCGCGGAAAAAGAATCAAAAATGAGACAATTGCTTCAATAAAAATAGTCCCACCAGCGCCTATCTTTAGAATAACATCAGGCAAATGTGCTGCATACCAGGCTAAAGGAGTAGGCAATGGTTCTGTATTAAAATAATAGAAAAGTGCCGTCAAATTGTGCCAAGTAGGATCACCACTTAACATTTTTACCATGCCACCTTCAAACATAAAACGAAATAACAACCAACGTAACAACCAAATTCCAACAGGTGATGGTAAAAAAATCGCAAGTATGCCAGCTTCTAACAAATACGTATCCCACTGAAACGACATAAAAAACTGGCCTGCGGTACACAATGAGAGATACAAAACATACAAAATAATTAAGCTCAAGCGCGGAATGAAATTGAATATGACAAATAATGAGAACAGCACCCCACCCCAACACGTCATTTGAATTGCGAGATCACTTGAATTAAGCCAAAACACCATAGGAAAATACCAATAG
>CAJCIZ010000256.1 GCA_903970525.1 Myxococcales bacterium
CCACTCAATATTCGCCCATCATGGAGCAGTAGGAGGGCGGAAACTGTACTGCCATGCCCGCTAAAAGTTTTGACGCATTGTCCGCTTTGAATATCCCAGAGCTTTATTGTCTCATCGCTAGAGCCACTTAATACTTGCCCATTGGGAAGTAGGAGGAGAGAGTTAACCCAGTGGCTATGTCCGCTAAAAGTCTTAATGCATTTTCCACTTTGAATATCCCAGAGTTTGATGGTTTTATCCCAAGAGCCACTCAATACTTGCTCATCAGGTAGCAGGAGGAGAGAGGTGACATGGTCTCTATGCCCGCTAAAAGTCTTGATGCATTGTCCGCTTTGAATATCCCAGAGTTTGATGGTTTTATCCATAGAGCCACTCAACACTCGTCCATCTTGAAGCGCAATCAGACTCGTAATCGTAATGCCGTGCCCTCTCAAAGTCTTGGTGCATTGTCCGCTATTCATATCCCAGAGCTTGATGGTGCTATCATAAGAGCCGCTCATTACTTGTCTATCTGGGAGTAGGAGAAAAGAACTAGCCGTGTTGCTATGCCCGCTCAATGACTTGATGCATTGTCCACTATTAATATCGTGGATCTTAATGGTGTTATCATCGTAGGCGTAACTACTCAACAATTGCTCATTAGGTAGTAGTAGGAGAGCTCTAAGAGGATTGTTCTGCCCGCTCAAAGTCTTGACACATTCGCCGCTTTGAATATCCCAGAGCTTGATGGTTTTATCGTCAGAGCCACTCAATACATATTTATCGGAGAAAAGAAGGAGAGAGGAGACTCCGCCACTATGCCCTATCAAATCTTTCTCACAATGTGGCTCAATTTTTTCATCAATAAACCATTCTTCAACGCATTTTTCTTTGGTTTGTTGAGTTGAGCTTGCCTCTTGATCTATTTTCGCCAAAAATTTTTTAAACATTTTTATAACTCCTCCTAAGTGTCGCAACTAAGGGTAAATCGCTTAATTTTCGAATGTCTGATTAAGAACGAATTGAGCTGTCATCGAGATGCTCAGAGTTGTAGCTGTTTGAATTTTTAGTGTGTTATGTCATGACTTGCCTCACCTTATGGTGTCGTTCGTTGCATTGTCAGCAGTGTCCTAAATTGATTTGCTTGCAATGCTTATTAAGTGAATATTAATCATCTCATGAATTAACTCAGGAAATGATGTTTGTGCTTGCCAATCGAGTATTTCTTTTGCTTTGCGAGTGTCTGCGACGGTGGGGCCTGTTTCGGAGGGGCGTACAAAGCGTGGGTTAACTTCAATATAGTTTTGCCAATCGAGTCCAACATAAGAGAACGCAGTTTCGCATAATTCCCGTATGGTGCGGATTTGGCCTGTGCCTATGACATAATCATCAGGTGCGTCTTGTTGTAACATCTTCCACATGGCTTCTACATAGTCTTTAGCATGCCCCCAGTCGCGCTGAGCATCTAAGTTGCCTAGTTGTAATTTGCCTTGATTCACAATAGGTTCACCTTGCTCGTTTCGTAAAGGAGAAGTCTCAATGCCGAGTTTTAAGCAAGCAGCAGCATACGTAATTTTCTGCGTGATAAAATGCAAGCCGCGACGCGGACTTTCATGATTGAATAAAATGCCACAGCTAATGAACATGTTATAACTTTTACGATAAATTTTTGCGATATTGTGCGCGTATAATTTAGCTGCGGCATAAGGATTAATAGGGTTGAAAGGTGTTTCTTCATGTTGCGGTGTTTCTTGTACAGCACCATACATTTCTGATGAAGAGGCTTGATAAATACGGCAATCAGGATTCAATTGCTTAACGATATCAAATAATAAATGAGCGCCAAGACCATTGGTTCTTGCTGTTTCCAAGGTTAATTTCCAAGATTCGCTAGGATAAGACTGCGACGCTAAATTATAAACTTCATGAGGCTTGGTTTCTTGAATCGCGGTGTAAATAGAAGTGTAATCACATAAATCACCTGCGACAAAATCGATATTATCTTGCAAATGACTAATATTGTTTGGCGAACTGAAGCGAGTATTTTTGCTTAACCCAACGACACGATAGTTTTTGCTAAGTAAAAACTCCGCCAAATAAGAGCCATCCTGACCTGTAATTCCCGTGATTAATGCGGTTTTTTTCATGAGAGGGCGACACGTCTTGTGTGAGCAACTTCTCGGAATACATCGAGATATTCTTTTGCCATATCTAATTCAGTGCCTAATTTTGCGATGTGCTCGTTGCCTATTGCAACTAAGTGAGGAATGCGTTCAGGTTGGTTTTCTAGACAGTGAATAGCATCAACAATTTCACCGGATTTACGCGGATCAAAATAAATTGCAGCATCTCCAGCCACTTTAGGCAAGCTGGCGAGATTGCTGCATAACACAGGTTTTTGATGTGCCATGGCTTCTAACGCAGGCATTCCAAACCCTTCATAAAGAGACGGGAAAATCAATGCGCGACAACCGTTATATAATGCGGTGAGTTCTTCATCCGATAAAAATCCAGGCATGATAATCCAGTTTTCTAATCCCATGCGCAGGATGGATTTTAACAAGAATGCTTTTCGGTAATTGTCAGCCCCTGTGCAAATTAATTTTAATTTGGAATCAGGATATTTGGCTCTATAAATATTAAATGCGCTAAACAGCGCTTGATGATTTTTATGCACATAAAAGTTAGCAGGATATAAGAGAAAATTATTTTCGCTTAATAGATAGCGCGTCAGTGTGGCCATGACTTTTTCATGTGAAATATGTGGTAGACGATGCGCTAGACGTATCGGGATTACATTGATATTTTCCGCAGCTACTTTACTTTTTTCGGCAACAGTTTGTTTAACAAATTCAGAAGTACAAATTAATTTTTGTGATAATTGGCACGCTTGATAAAAATGTGTTTTGCGCTGATAGCGTTCTACCATACGGAAAAAATGGGGATAAAAAAGCGATTGAATATCATGTACCACAGAAACAACGGGTATCTTCAAATTATGATAAAAAGGCGCGGTAAATGGGCAGAATAAAAGATCAGCCTGTATGGATTCCGCTAATTTTTTTGCTTGGAGATTGTTCCGTAAACCTTGAAAAGTTTGAGCTAAACGTAATTTGAGTGAGACCGGCAGAACTTTTTTTGTGACATGGTAAGTGGCCCATAACGCAGTCGCCGTTAAAAATGCGATGGAATTTGAAAGCGTAATGTGGGGGTTGGGCACACAGAGAACACGGATATTTGGCGCTTTGATCGTGGATAACTCGGCGATATTTTTTTTGGTCGCTAATAAAATAAATTCATAATCTGTTGCCAAGGCCGCTAGCTGCTTGACGAGTTGAAGCGACATGATCTTGGCGCCGCCGTTTTCGCCGCCAGGCAAAATGGGTGTGAGATCAACCACAATACGTAGCATTTGAGTACCTTTTATTGGATTGAAAAGATGGGTGATCATACTGATTCTTGAGGATATTTTCTAGTGGTTACTCTAATAATATTATGTTAAATTCTCCCTCTATTTGTTGTCCAAGTGGGAAAGGAAGGAATATGTCAGTAGAATCAATCAATAAAGTGTATTTAGGGTTGCCAGCTTACAACGAAAAAGACTCCATAGCTCCGTTGTTTGAAAAAGTAGAAGCGCTTACCAAAACGTCCCCCATTCCTGTGGAAGTGTTGTTATATGACGATGGTTGTACCGATGGCACGAAAGAAGCCGTTAACGCTTGGCAGGATAGACTGACAATTACTTATTTGGATGGCGTAGTCAATAAAGGCTTAGGCGCTGGCATGAATGCCTTGTTAAGTCATTTTGTGAAAGCAGCAGGGAAAC
Source organism: Myxococcales bacterium (assembly GCA_903970525.1). Lineage (GTDB taxonomy): Bacteria > Pseudomonadota > Gammaproteobacteria > DSM-16500 > DSM-16500 > UBA5158. The sequence goes on from CAJCIZ010000256.1 coordinate 3,806, forward strand.
GCGATGTGTTAGTGATTATGGATTGTGATGATACACATGATCCAGCGCAAATTCCGCAAATGATAAAAGCACTGGATAAAATGGATGTCGTTGTTGCATCACGTTATCGCAAAGGCTCTTTTATCAAAGGCGTGCCGCCGTTACGAATTGTCACCGGTTTGGGCGCAGCCTTATTATATAAAACTATCCATCCCGCAAGACGCGTGCGCGATTACACGTGTGGTTTTCGCATGTATACCCATCAAATTCTCAGTAAAGCTATGTCACACTATACTTCACCGTTGATTAAAGAACGTGGTTTTGCCTGCATGGTGGAATTATTGTTGAAGTTAATCAAATGTGGCGCAAAGGTTAACGAAATCCCAATGAGATTACGTTACGATAACAAACGATCTGCTTCAAAAATGGATGTTTCAAGCAACACCATGCGCTTGTTAAAAAAGTTAGTGGATTGGCGTATCAGAGGTATGGCATGAAGATTTGTTGCATATTTGGTACGCGTCCTGAAGTTATCAAAATGGCGCCTGTCATTCATGAGTTAAAGAAGAAGCATCCTGAAATCACAACGCATGTTGTTTGTAGCGGCCAGCACAGAGAATTGCTGAATTCTCTGATTGAATGGTTTGAACTCAACGTTGATTTGAATATGGATGTCATGGCGCCTAATCAAAACTTAAATGCTTTGAGCGCTAAGCTCATGAGCGAATTTGATAAATTATTCACGCGTGAAAAATATGATTGTGTTGTTGCGCAAGGCGATACGACAACAGTTTTAATGGCTGCTATTGCGGCTTTTTATGCAAAAATACCTTATGGTCATGTAGAAGCAGGGTTGCGTACGTTTGATCGCAATTTACCGTTCCCAGAAGAAATGAATCGCGTGTTAGTGGGTAAGTCAGCTTCTTTGCATTTTGCGCCAACGCAAGTTGCAGCGGATAATCTAAGACGTGAAGGTGTGGCTGAAAATGAAATTGTCACAACAGGTAATACAGTGATTGATGCATTGTATTACACGGTGAAAAAATTAGGTTTAGATGCAAAAAATCCTAGCAGAGAAAAATTAATATTAGTGACAGCACACAGACGTGAAAATCATGGCGAACCGCTGAAGCGAATTTGTCGCGCACTTGCCAGAATTGCAAAAGACCACAGTGATTTTTCAATTGTGTTTCCTGTGCATCCTAATCCAAACGTACGATCGGTTGTTTATGAGTTACTTGGGAATTTGCCAAATATTTCTTTGGTAGAACCTTTGGCTTATGATGAACTCGTTCGTTTGATGGTGAAATCTTATTTAGTGATCACCGATTCAGGTGGTCTACAAGAAGAAGCGCCTGCGCTTAAGAAACCGGTCTTGGTGTTACGCGAAGAGACAGAGCGACCTGAAGTCGTTGATCTTGGGGGTGCGCGTCTTGTGGGAAGCGATGAAGATTTGATTGTAGACTCAGTTGATCGTTTGATCGCATCAGAAAAAGAATACCAAGAGATGATAATAGGTTATTCGCCTTATGGCACGGGTCAATCGGCAGAATTAACGGTGAAAAGCTTAGTGCAGTATCTTAAATCGATTCAGGCAGAAGCGTCTCTCGCGAGCCGTCCTGTTTGTACGCCAGTTACCTAAACTTTATGCTAACTTTCTTTTCTTTATTATTGCTGATCCTTTTTTTCAGTGTAATGGGTTTAAGTGTTTTAAACTCAAGAACGGTGAAAGAGGATTTTGCGCTTGTACCTGTCTGGGGTTTTGCAGTTCTCATTGGCTTAGCTTATACGCTATCGGCTAACTTGAAAGTCTCGGGTGCGAATGCTGTAGCTTACGTGAGTCTTTTTCTTATTGGCATCGCTGTGATTAGAGCGCGATCTATCTGGGTGTCTCTCCGTGCTGTCATGAAAAATGGCGAACTCAGTTTGAGTTTAGCCGTCATTTTAATTTCAGTCTTGACCTTGGTGTTACCCGCTTTATTAATGGGATTTCAATATTTTTATGGCGATGTGAATTTTGACTTTTTTTACAATAGCCAAGATTCTTGGTTTTTACAAACCCATCATGTCTTGCAATTTCTACAACAAGATAATGCATCAAGCCAAATCATTCCGCTACATTGGAGTGCAGACTTTCAGGGGAGATTTGGTGTTTCATTGATAGGGGCTTTTTTCTCTAAATGGTTCAGTCTAGATGCGCTACAGTTTAATTCTTTGTTGCTGAATACATTGGCCGTGATATTTGCTCTCACCATGAGTGTCTATTGCAGAGAGTTTTTTGAATTTAAGCGAGGCGTTATTTTGCTCGCGGTATTTTTTGTTCTTCTGTCAGCTGCATATGTTCAGAGTTATTCTTATTATGTATTGGGTCAATTGTCAGCGTTGCCAGTCTTTGTCTTGAGCTGTATCTATTTCAAAAGATTTTTAGAAGAGGTTTTTGGCAGCCCTAATGCGATCATTGTTGCAGTGTTGATTAATATTCTCTATTGCATGTATGCGATTCTCAGTTTCTTTGCGTTGTTTTTATTTATTGTGAGCTACATTGTTTATCATCGCGCTGAAATCAGTCATAGTCTAAAGCCAATGGCTAAGATGTTAGTGATGACAGTGTTTTTCTTTTGTATTGTGAGAGTGCTAGCGTTTCCAGAGGCGATAGCGATATTAAAAGGATGGATTACGACTTCACATCATGTGGTTTCAAGGAAGGCAGATACATTTATTGTATTTTCTGAGTATCTGACTGAATCCTTTCCCGGGCTGTTATTTGGTATTACAAATTATCCTAGTTCTAATTCCATTTTTAATGTTCATTTTGCGAATGTGTTAATAAAGGGCCGGCTCTTATTTTCATTCGGAATATTAATATTGATAGGAACGGCATTTATTTTACGTTCTTATGCTAGCTCGAAAAGTGTCTCTCGCGCAGCAAAAGCGATGACGATAACCGTCTTTGCAATGATCATTCTCTTCTCAAGTTATTTTTTCTTTAAGTCTGCTGCTTATGCGCTATATAAAGTCCAAACATGGTTTGTGCCCTTGCTCATTCCATTGTATGTGTATGGGTTGAAGCAGCCCTTTAGAATCAATCGATGGCAAACCAGTTTAATCGTATTAAGTGCTTGTGTGCTGGCGTTAAATCTCGTGACCAGTTCAATCTATCTTGCGGATTTTTTCACGCAAGACACCAGCAAACACTTTGTCAATGTGCATGGAGTGATTGGAAATAAAGATAGAGAGGATTTAGTCGCACACTTAAAGTCTTATCGCGAGCGCCCAATTTCATTATTTCTGACAAATGGCGTGGAAGAAGCATGGCTTGTCAATGCGCTGCGCAATGTTTCTATCACTAAAGTGATACACAACTACCAGCCGTTAGAAGAAAAAGATTTAACAATGAATCCTTGTGGCGAAGTAGATAAAAATTGGCAGCCAACAGAGTTGCTCGTATTACCTAATCCTGCCTCGGGTCGAGATGATATTGTGAAACCACCTGTAGGCGGCACAATCCTCTATCAGAATGACAGTTACCTGATTCTTGAACCTAAGAATTTAAAAACGCTAGTCTATATTGGTAGAGGAGCATATCCCTTGGAATTTTATAAAAACCCTTCTCATGATTTTCCTGCGAAATTCCGCTGGACTGAGAAAGGGATAGAGATTGTGATTTATAGCAATGAAGCAAGAGATGCTAATCTGAAAGTGAGTGTAACGCCGGGTTATGTCACAACAAATAATCCTAGCCGGAATATCAGGGTGTCTATGGGATCGAAGCAGTATCATTTTTCTCTTCGTTCTACGGAAACGCTGGTTGTTCCTCATCTGAAGCTTCAAAAAGGTTTGAGTTGTTTAGTGATTGATAGTCCAGACGCAGTGGAACGAATCAAGAGAAGCGATGGGATTATTCGTCCTCAAGTTTCACTAGATCCGCGATTGACGAACTTTGCGATTAGTAATATAAGCGTTTCTTAACCGTTGTCCAGCGGGCAAGCTGCAGGACAACGTAGAAGATGCTACGCCTTCTCCACTACAATATCCGTAAACTCAACATAAGGATTCAGCGGATAAATATTCGGCGGTGTAATCAAATTCCAACTTTTTCCCCAGTTATCGGCAGTAGGGGAAGAAAATGGATCAACAGGTTTGAAAGACTGTGTGTAAAAACCATAAATCCCAGCCTCATCTTCTGTTTTCTTTTTAGCGGCAAGTTCAGCCAAGTATTTCTGGCGTGCTTGTAAAGTCGCGGAATCAATATATATAGGCTCAAGACGAATAACATTGAGTCCTTTGTTAAAAGCGCCGCATACTTTTTCTTGGTTGAGCTGGGTAATAGATTTTGTAATTGAGTTGTTATTATTAAATGTGATGCGTAGATAAGCTTCACCACGCGCCTGTCCAATAGCCATTTTTAAACAAGCTTGCGAATTTTCTTTTAACCAAAGCAATAATTCGCCTGGCATGCCTGGCAGTAAAAGCGATGGAACGTCTCTATTATAAATCCAAGTACTTGAGTAGATCTGCAAGACGTTATTATTGTCAGTCAATAAGACGGAGCGTCCCTGAAAGTCTCTCACTGTTTGCGGAAAGCCTTTCAAATGAAACACCTTTGCATATTTATCACTTAAGATCGCAACACGTTTCCCGATAAGAGGCGAGAGAGCATATTCATTCCTACCGCTGCCATGTTGAGGAAAAACATAGGCAACGTTTTGTAAATAGAATTCCCAGCCTGCTTGGATAGTGCCGGTGCCTTCATAATCTAGAAAGCTGACATCGCTATTATTATTTTCTTTTAAAGATTGCAAATACTCAGCACTTTGCAATTGGGACTGTCCGAAAACAGCAGCATGAGTCACACCAAAGGCAATATTCTTAATCATGATAATTCTAAAGCTTGCAGCGGTGATTAAAAGGATCGCAAATGAAACAACAGTTAATCCTGCAAAATAATGTTGAAATTGATTTGGTTTGTACGCTGGGTTTTTAAAAACTGAAATAGCATTCAATCCTCCGATACAAAGTAATAGCCATACATAAGGACTAATGGTTAGCAATGAGCGCCAAGACAATAAATATTGCTCACGAAAGTAATATTGTAGAATCGGTACAGCTAAAGCAAGTAATACAAGCAGTATCATCAAGCAAGATTTTTTTTGTAATACTTTCTGACGTGTGTTTGATTTTAAGCTGAAGCCGAAGATCAATAATAAAAGCGCAGCAAGATAATTGACGATATAAATGCTATGCATCCAAAAAAGATTATTATGCAATAGTTTATGCGCGTCAGGTCTCAATCCTGCATCCCAGAATACATCGCTGTTTCTCAAGATGCCATTATAATCAATAAAGCCAATGCCTTGAGAGAGGTAAGACCAGAAATCAATTCCTACATAGTCACCCGGTCTGTCATACCCTAAAATTGAAACCAGGTGTCGGATACATCGAAAAAAAGATTCAAACGTACAGAGATATGCCAAACCAACACTCACAAAAAAAATTAAAGCTGAAATAATAACTCTGCTTTTCCAAAAGTTGCCTGACCAGGGTGATAAATAAAAGCGATCTCGAATTAGAAGTTGCAGCAATAATAACACGGGAATAAATACGATATTTTCAGGATAGAGTAGTAACAATGTGCCCAAGAGAACGGAAGTCCCTAAAGCCAAGCGAAAGCGGAATCGGTTGGCGAGCAGAAAAATACAAATCAACAATAATGAGAGAGTCAATCCTGCAATATTTGGCACATAATGCGCGCAGGCTAACCAGAAAATTGTATTTAAAAGAATAGCGCATAAACCCAGTAACATACTATTTTTTAAGCGTTGGAAGAGTGTAATGCGTGCGAATAATTGCATAGCAATAATAAATTGTCCCATCAAAAATGCGACGCAGGTCATGTAGAGTGTTGGCCAGTGCTTCGGAAGCAGTGAACAAAGCGCAGCAAACAGTGAAATATTACCAATGCGCCAATGGCCGCCTGGTTTTGTGATTTCGGTTTGTAAGTTAGTGAATGCTTTTTGTGTAAAATTGATAGGGTCTGTGTGAGGAAGGGCATCATGCAAAGTATAGTTTTGAAAATATTGTCCCCATCCAGCATAAGAGCCAAAGTCTGCGCCGTTTAAAGCAAATAATCCCATATCACCAGAGATAAATAAGGGCAGCAGAAAAATTGCGCCGGCTAAATAGCCGGGGAGTTGGAGTTTAATAAGCTGCTTTAAGGATAGTGGTGTCGTCTTATCGCGATGAATAACAAAGAGCGCAATGCTGAGTGCGATAGTGAGGGCTAATCCGGCACGCCCAGCAATCAGTCCTGTGTAATGGTTCATTAATGCTGTTGAAATCAAGCAAAAAATAGCTAGACCAAACATAGGAGAAAACAAAGAAGCAATATATGTACGAGAACTAAATACAATGCGACTAAAGCTTAATCCTAATAAAGTGCAGGCAGCATAAAAAATAGTATACAAACAAGCAAGATTGATAATATTCAACAACATTTATTCTATCCTTAGAGTGTTTTTGCGCAGTGATGAAAGAAAGGGATAGGCAACTAATATGCCAGGCAAGCTAGAGAATAAATTCACTAAGCCATACATTACAGAGATAATAACAGCGCTTTCTGAGCTGACGCCAAAAAATCCGAGTAATCCAATACAAGATAATTCGCGCACGCCCCAACCCGCAAATGAAATGGGTAAAGTAGCTAGTAAGGTAAATACAGGCACAACAAATAAGCACACAGTGAATTTGAGAGAGATGCCGACCCCTGCCGCAATCGCATAAAAAATAATACACATCGCTAAATTAATCAAAAGCGAAGCAACAAAAGCGTAGCGCCCGTGAGAATCCGTAAACGTCTGTGTCAAGGCATGCATCAGTTGACGAAAATGATGTGTGATTTTTTCCAAGTGAGGAAGACGAATAATAGAAAGAAATTTTGCGCCCAGCAAAGGAATCATTACCAGTAATAAAAATAGTAAAACAATAAATCCCGACAAAATGATGGGTAATTGGCTAGAAATAGAAGAGAGCAATGCAATAGATGCCAGCAGTAAAGCTGAGCTTGCTGCACTATATTTTTCAGAGAAAAACGCGCCTACCCAGCGCCACTTGCTTTGATTTGCATTAATGCCACGCAAGGAATAACTTCTTAATAAATCGCCAGCGGTGGATGTCGGTAGAATGTTGTTGAGCAGATGCCCAAACCAGACAGCAATCAAACATTTTTTCAGAGATAGGCGTGCTGAGAATACACCCAAGATGTTCTTCCAACGCCAGGCTTGTAACACAATCATAGCGAATACAACCGCGAACGCGGCAATAAAGTAATTTAAATTACTTTTATTAAGATACTGAATCGGATTGAATGTAACGCGTTTGCTAATCGCATAAAATGCAAGAAAGCTTAACGAAAGCTTGAGTAGCACCAAGCCAATTCCTTTTGAAATTTTCAACAAATTCTTCTTCATGGTCTTCCTAGTGTACTTTTTTAATATCGTAATAAACCAGCGCGATACAATCTATGATAGATGACATGGCGATTTAAATAATGCTTTGTGCCTTTGCGTATATCTTTTTCTGCCAGAGGTCGCCCTAAGCAGCGCTCACGTAGGCGTAGCATTTCTTCATTACCCGTTTGTGAAATTTGCGCCAAGGTTTTTTGATGTGAATGGATACGAAATGCGCCGAGAAAGCGTGGGACACGCACAAAATTCGCGCCTGCTTCACGAAAGCGTAGTAATAAATCCCAATCCATCGCAAAACAAAAGCTCTCGTCAATTTTTCCACCCGCTTTCTTCCAAATGTCTCGTCGCCAGAATAAAGTTTCTTGTGGAATATAATCCGCCCAAGATAAAACAGGCGAATTATGTCTAGGTAAAATCCAGCGACCAATTTCTTTGTCATGTTCATCAATTAAAACGCGATGGCTATAAATGACATCAATGTTGGGATTCTTTTCAAAAAATTCGGCGACATAGTGTAAAGAGCCCGGTAGCAAAATATCATCCGAATTCAAATACGCCATGATATCGCCAGTTGTATGCTGAAAGCCTTTGTTAATCGCGTTGGATTGTCCGGTATCTTTTTCTGATTGCCAGTATTTCAGGTAGGAATCATAGCGCTGTAAAATTTCGACTGTGTTATCGCTTGATTTACCATCTTGTACAATGTATTCAAGATTAGGATATTCTTGATCGAGTATGCTGTTGATGGTTCGTTCAATATAAGCGCCTTGATTATAACTAGGCGTAACAATCGATATGCTAGGCAGTTCAGTGAGATTAGTTTTTTTATAATAACGTTTCGGAATATCAATCGCACGAGGCGGATACAAATTTAAGACGCCAAGTTTAGGTGAAATAATATTATTTATTTTCTCGCGATACTTTCTAAAAATGGATTTAGACACTTGATGTCTCAAGTGTGCGACCATGTTTTGCTGTTCATTAAAATTTTTCAGTAATTGCTGGCTAGTTTCATGTAAGGACTGAATAATAGCATCTTTGTGTTTAAGTTGTTCTGCGACAATATCATAGTCACGGCTTTTATCTAAAATAGTTAGCCAATTAATACCATGTTCATGGGCAAACGCTTGTATCACAAGAGCAATTTGATGCGGATAGAAAAGAATACAATCATTTAACACCATGAGATGATGTGTTGCGCTTAATTGTCTTAAAGCATTGATGACAGCATCAAAGCTAGGCCAATGAGTAATTTCATGTGGCTTAGGTGGTGTTGTCAAAAATAATCGTGCGTCATCAATTACTATGATGCTATTCGCATTCAATTGTTTGATTGCCTGGATTTCAGCAAGTAATGGGCATTGTGATTGTTCGCCTGCGGTATTGGTTGCAACGCACCAGTGTGCATCTAGCCAATATAAAGTTGCTTGCTCTTGCACTTTTGGCATGATGTTTTTGATGACTTCAGCGGAGTCACCCTGAAGAATGGTGACAGCAATATCTTCTTCAAATTTTTCTTTTGCTTGTTCGTAATATTCGGGTGATAACTCTATTGAATAAATGTATTTGAAATAGGATTTGACGATATCAATGGTATCGCCTTTGAACGTGCCTGTTTCAACAAACGTGCTTAACGGTAAGTGAGCGCATAATGTCTCTACTAGTTTTGGGTTAATCGAAAATGTCACTGCACCCATTATGTTATCCTTTCTGTTACGTTTATATTTTCTAATGGCTTGACTGTCGTTGTGACGGGAATGCCAAACATCCCAAACCAAGGTGCTTTGTTTTTTTCATAATCCCAAGTTACAGTCAGGGGACCTAGCCACGGACTCTCATCCAGTGTGCAGCCTTGATTCGGTGTGTCTGTTGTGTATCCTAAATTGATCGAAAAAGTATAAAGCCCGGCTTCTATCATGCAAGTCATGTCAATTTCAAAAATTGCATAGTCACCCATTTGTAAAATGGGTAGTGTTGTTTCGCAGGTGTATGATCCACTCATGTTAATGATGTGATTGTAACGATTGCGTAACATCAGCGTAGTATGTACAGGGTTATTGGTATGTGTTCGATATAACACGCGAAATTTTAGCGTTTCTGTCATCTGTGCTTGCAGGGTGGGAAAATTTTGTTGATCCGTCACTGCAATCGCAATAATTTCTGCTTCTTTCTGTGTGGGATGGCTTTGATCTGCAACCCAGCAAGCGGATGCTTTAAACTGTTCTATGAACTGAGTGTGAGAAGACGCTTGTTCAGGTGATTTCGGGCGATTCTCTAATGGATTCTCTATTTTCGCTTGTGAGTCTGCGAAATATTTAATGACGGCTTCTCCACTGGTGCCCGCAAAAATCAATTCACCATTTTTAAGATAGAGGGCTTTATCGCAAAGATCTCGAATGGTCGCCATGTCATGAGACACAAAGATTAAACTCGTGCCTTGATCGCGAAGTTGCTGCATGCGTTTGATACATTTTTGTTGGAAAAAAACATCGCCCACACTCAAGGCTTCATCAATGATTAAGATGTCAGGATTCATTTCGACCTGTACGGCGAAGGCTAAGCGTACAAACATGCCAGATGAATAGGTTTTCACAGGTTGATCAATAAAGTTACCAATATCGGCAAAAGCACAGATCGCATCAAACCGCGCTTCCATCTCTTGATGGCTGAAGCCTAGAATGGCTCCATTGAGATAAACATTCTCACGACCCGTAAACTCGGGGTTGAAACCCGCGCCTAATTCTAAGAGTGCTGCAATGCTGCCATTGACTATAATTTGACCGGTGGTTGGCGTGAGGGTTTTGCAGAGCATTTGGAGCAGGGTTGATTTGCCTGAACCATTTCTGCCTATGATTCCTAACGCTTCCCCTTGGCGAAGCGTGAAACTGACCCCTTTTAAGGCCCAAAACTCGCGGTAATACGGTTTTTTCCGACGAAAAATGACTTGTTTTAGCCTATCTTGTGGCTTGTCATAAATGTGATAACACTTGCCTAGGTTAGAAACCGCTATGGCCGTTTGATTTTTCCGCATTTTCAACCTTTTGAGCTTGCTATAGATAGCATAACCAGTCTAATATTTCCGAGCCGCGCGCCAATTGGCGCCAAAGGCGAATATTACACTATTTATGCAGATTGGGAAATTTGAGAATTCAGTCACGATTGGGGCAGTAGAATGAAGAAAACGGATAAGATATTTATTGCTGGGCATAGAGGCTTGGTCGGTTCTGCGATTCTGAGAGCATTGCAGCAAGCAGGCTATAGTAATTTGCTGTATCGCACCCATGCAGACTTAGACCTCATGAACGCAGAAGCTACCCATGCTTTTTTCGCGAAAGAAAAGCCTCAATATGTTTTTTTAGCCGCAGCGAAAGTAGGCGGTATTCATGCGAACAATACACGTCGTGGTGAATTTATCTATCACAACCTGGCCATCCAATTAAATGTGATTGAAGCTGCGCGTCGAGTTGGAACGGAACGTCTGCTTTTCTTAGGAAGCTCTTGTATTTATCCGCGTCATTGTTTACAGCCTATGCGCGAAGAATATTTACTTACGGGTCCGCTAGAGCAGACCAATGAACCTTATGCCATTGCCAAAATTGCGGGTATCAAACTTTGCGAAGCGTATAACAGCCAATACGGCACAAATTTTGCTTCTGTCATGCCAACGAATTTGTATGGGCCGTATGATAATTTCGATCTAGAAAGTTCTCATGTTTTGCCAGCGTTATTACGCAAAGTTCATGAAGCTAAATTGACTCAATCAAAGAACATCATGGTGTGGGGATCTGGTACACCGTTAAGAGAATTTTTACATGTAGATGATATGGCAGCAGCCTGCTTATTTGTGATTCAGAAAGCGGATTTTAAAGACATGGTCAACATAGGTTCCGGACAAGAAGTGACGATTAGACAGTTAGCGGAATTAATTTGTGAAGTGGTAGGTTATCAGGGTGACATTGTTTATGACACCAGCAAACCAGATGGTACGCCACGTAAATTACTAGATGCCAGCCGTTTAACCCAGCTGGGTTGGAAAGCCAGAATCAGTCTCAAAGAAGGTTTGCAACAAACGTATCAGTGGTTTGTGCAAAACGAATCATTAACTGCCGAAACATCAGTAGCCTAATATGCAAGAATTTATACAGTGGTTAGTGGATAAGGTTGAGAAAGTTATCGCGCCTAATGGCATTTTGTTAGATGTCGGTGCTTATCACGGTGATTTTACAAAACCATTGTTGGCGACCCATCGCTTTAAGTCGGCTGTGTTGTTTGAACCCAATACGAAAAATATGGCTGAGTTACGTCACACTTTCCAAGATCAAGCCAATGTAAGACTGGTCGATTCTGCTGTAAGTCATGAGGTAGGGCAGGTCGATTTTTATTGCACGAATGATTTTGCGACAGGCTCTGTTTTAGCTTACGAAGATAAACAAGCTGCACCCTCCACCATCCACAAAACAACAGTCAATCAGACTACTTTAGATTTATTCGTGCAAAATGATTTATCCAATGCGGCAATCAGCTTTATTAAAATAGATACGCAAGGGCATGACTTAAATGTTTTAAAAGGGGCAGAAGCTATATTGCAACGAGATGCGCCCATGGTTGTTGTGGAATTTATTTTTGTAAATCTCTATCAGCAACAAGCGTCACCTCATGCAATTTCAGCATGGCTGGCAGAAAGAAATTATTCGCTCGCGGGTGTTTTTAATGAGCATTATACTCAAGAAGGTTGGCTAGCTTTTGCAGACGCTGTTTTTGTTCCGAATAAGCTAATGTCTGAATTTACCGAGCCTTATCATGCGCGGCCAGAGTGGCAGCAATTGAAAAATGAAAATGACATGTTGCGTGCAACCTGTGAAGAGCGTCTGATTTTGATAAATACGCTACACGAAGAAGCCTCAAAACGTCTTGAGATTATTCAGCAGTTGAAAAAAGACAGTTGGTTAAACAACATCCGCAAACGCGTGGCGCGTTTTTTGAAACCAAGTATATCCTAACAAAGCGATAACCAAGCTCGCGCATAAACTAATAGCCAGATGTGACCAATTAGGTAATTGTCCATTAATTAAAATCGCACGATTTTGCTCGATAATGCTAGTGAGCGGGTTCAAATAAAAATAACTTTGATAAGCGGCAGGCACGGCAGAGACAGAATAAAATACCGGGCTTAAAAACATCAGTGCCGTTGTGAAAATAGTCACGGTATGCGTAACATCTCGAATGAATACGCCAAGTGATGCCAGCAACCAACTTAATCCAAGAATTAAAAACACTAATGGCAAATTGACTAGCGGTAAAAATACCGCAGTCCAATGTATAGAATGATTCATCACGAGATAAAAAATTAATAAGACGCAAAAACTAATCCCCGCATGAAACAAGGCTGAACCTAAGTTAACCCAAGGTAAAATTTCTAATGGAAAAATAACTTTTTTCACGAAATTGACATTTTGCAATATCAAGTGCGGCGCTCGATTTAAGCATTCTGAAAACAAGGTAAAAGGAATCAGCCCAGCAAATAATGTCATGGCAAATTCAAATTGATTGCCATTGGCGACACCCCAACGCGCTTTGTAAACAAAACTAAAGAAAAAAGTGTAAACGCACAGCATAAAAATAGGATTGAAAAAAGACCATAATAATCCAAAAGCAGAGCCGCGATATCTTCCCAACACTTCACGCTTAGTCAGTTGTGAAATCAGTTCGCGATATTTCCATGCTGAGATCATTGAGTTAACCTCGATTCAAAACAGATTGATAAATTTTTAAGGTTTCTTCTGCGCATTTTTCCCAGCTAAAATCTTTGACGCGTTCGCTGCCTTTTTCTTTTAACTCTTCGCGCAGCGCTGGCGTGGTGAGTAAGAGATTCATGGCTTTGGTCATTTCTGAAATACTATAGGGGTCGATTAAATAAGCGGCGCCATTTGCAATTTCAGGTAGGGCTGCGATATTAGAAGTTAAGACAGGTGTATGAGAAGCAAAGGCTTCTAATAAGGTTAAGCCAAATCCTTCATGTAGCGAAGGATGTAGATACAAGCTTGCGCATTGAAATAAGGCTCTTAACTCATCTGTTGAAACGTATTTTAACCAGTAGCCACGTTCTTGTGAAGTCAGTTTTTCGATGGCAGCTAAGCTATCTTCTGTGCCCCAGCCCGCTCTGCCTACGACTACGAGAGGATATTCTTTTTGGATATCTAATGGTAAGTCCAAGTAGGCATCGACCAAGCGTGGGAGATTTTTTTTATGTTGTAAAGTGCCGGTGAATAATACAAATTTTTCGGGCAATTGATGTTTTTTAAGAACGGCCATTTTCTCTTCGGCTGAGATAGGCGTGAACCAAGCCGGTGCAACACCTAAGTAGACTACGCTGATATTTTCTTCTTTCACGCCAGCATATTCTAAGACTTCTTGCACCATCGTTTGTGAGATAGTGATGAAGTGGTCAGCCCAGTTTAAGGTTTTTTTGCGCGCGATTTTTTTGATATTTCCAAAGCGCATGCTATGCCATTCGGGATGCTTAAACATCAGTGCATCATTGATGGTCGCAATGGTTGGAATTTTTTTGAATTTAGGCACCATGTGATCGGTTGCATGAAAGAGATCAATCTGTTTTTCTAATTCGCCATGCAAAGGAAATAGAGCAGGTGTGGCGATAGAAAGCATCGTCGACCACATATAGGGTAACTGCAAACTTTGGCTATTGGCTAATTCTGGTGTAACTTGATTCTTCCGCGTTGGGTAGTAGCATGGAACAATATTTAAATTATGCTTAAGATATTCGGCATACAAATTTTGTGTGTACATGCCTATACCGTCGATTTTTTCTCGCGCGAGCGCTGGTTCAAATGTGGTGGATGATAAGCCTATTCGCATTGTATTCATTGTTCCTATGCAGATGTGACGCTCTTCACAAATTCTTTCATGTTCTCTCTAAACTTCTCTGGCGCAAATGCCGCTGCTTTCTTAATACAATTGTCAGCCGTAAATTTATCTTGATTCACTTCAAACTCACGTACTGCAGCTTGTATCGCAGCAACAGATTGTTCTTTAAAAAACAATCCCGTCGGATGCGCAGTCTCTAAGCCACAAACTGTTTCAAGAGCACCACCTTTACCATACGCAATCACAGGTGTTCCGCACGCTTGTGCTTCTAGTGGGACTAAACCAAAATCTTCTTCCGCCGCGAAGACTAATGCTTTCGCCTGCTGTAAATACTGTTTTAATTTTTCCCCAGATTGGTATCCTAAAATGTCAATATTTTTCGTTGCCTTAGATTTGACTTTAGCCATCTCAGGCCCATCACCAATCACGACTAATTTTTTCTCAGGCATAGCGGCAAAGCTTTCAACAATCAAATCCATTTTTTTATAAGGGACTAAACGAGAAGCAGTAAGATAGTAGTCTTCTTTTTCAAAGCAAGGCGTGAAAAAGTTTGTATCTAAGGCTGGATAGATAACAGTCGCTTCGCGTCTATAGGTTTTCCAAATACGTTGGGCAATAAACTGAGAATTTGCAACAAAATGATCGACGCCATGCGCTGTACGTTGGTCCCAGATTCGCATCTTATGCAAAAAATATTTAGCCAGCTGACCCTTCAAGCCTTTGTCTAACCCGGTTTCTCGCAAATACTGGTGTTGTAAATCCCAGGCATAACGCATAGGCGAGTGGACATAGCTGATATGGACTTGATTGGGGCCTGTGATCACACCTTTTGAGACGGCATGAGAGCTGGAAATCACAAGATCGTAGGCCGAAACATCCAGTTGCTCAATTGCCATAGGCATCAAAGGCAGGTAACTGCGATAGCGTTTTTTCGCAAAAGGGAGATTTTGAATAAATGTGGTTTTGACCAGCTTATTCTGTAAAAAATGGCGCTCTGACTCAGGCACAAAGTCAACGACAGCGAATAAATCCGCGTCAGGATAGCAGACGAGTAGCTCGGCCAGTAGCCGTTCTGACCCCGCATAAGTGATTAACCAGTCACATACTATCGCAATTTTCATCGTTACCCTATAAAATAGCCAACACTAGAAATGGCGAGAGTTTAACATATCCCTCCCTTAAATGAGAACTTATGCTGCTACCCAAAGGCTTATTAAAAGAATATTCACGTACGCTATCCTATGTCTTGCGAGGGTTTGACGTTGCGGCCATCCTCATGGCGGGCTTATCCGCCTATTTCATCAAATTTGGTGATCTCAGCTTAAAACATCAATATATCATTGGCTTGCTGGTTGCAGCTGCCCTTACGCCACTGGTTTTCGGATTTTTTCATATCTATGAATCTATGCGCGCGAAAGGCTTTTGGCAGTCGGTCACCAAGTTTGCGCAATCTATCACTGCACTATTGATTATTTTGACGGGGTTAGCGTTTGTGACCAAGACAGGTGATCATTTCTCACGAAATTGGTTTTTTCTCTGGGCTGGATTATCGTTTGGGTGGGTGATTTTATTTCGTAGTTTGCTCATGTTGGTTCTGCGCTTCATGCGTTCAAAAGGTTTGAATGAACGTCGTGTTATTATTTTGGGCGCAGGAGAGTTAGGCAGCAAATTGGCAGAAACCGTGCATCATGCGATGTGGACAGGTTTTCGCGTATTTGCCATATTTGATGATCAGCCTAATGAAAAAATCTCAACAATTGCTGGCATCCCCGTGCAGAAAACACCGGAGCGTATCAGTGAATATTTCAGTCAACATTCAATTGATGAAATTTGGTTAGCGCTACCTTTGTCAGCAGAAGCGCGTGTGAAAACAATTTTACATGAATTACGTCATCATACGATTACGACGCGTTTAGTCTTAGATATTTTTGGCTTGGATTTATTTAATCATTCCATTACAAATTTAGCCGGTTTTCCTGTATTGAATATTCGTTCAACGCCTATGGTGGGAATGAATCGACTTGTCAAAGCCATAGAAGATAGAGTGGTGGCGAGTTTAATTCTTTTATTGATTAGTCCTTTATTATTGCTCATTGCAATTGCTGTGAAATTGAGTTCGACCGGCCCCATTTTTTATCGTCAAAAACGCGTCAGTTGGAATGGCAAAGAATTTAATATGTTGAAGTTTCGCACGATGCCGGTTGATGCAGAAGCGAAAACGGGTCCTGTTTGGGCGAAAGCCGGAGAAAATCGTGCGACCCCAATCGGTGCTTTTCTCCGTAAAACCAGCTTGGATGAATTGCCACAGTTTCTAAATGTCGTCTTGGGTGATATGTCTATTGTGGGTCCACGCCCCGAGCGTTTAGTGTTTGTGGAAGAATTTAAAGATAAAATCCCGGGTTATATGCAAAAGCATTTAGTGAAAGCCGGTATCACAGGATGGGCGCAAATTAATGGGTGGCGTGGCAATACCAGTTTAGAAAAACGCATAGAATATGATTTATATTATATTGAAAACTGGTCTTTGATTTTTGATCTTAAAATTATTTTCTTAACTTTGTTTCGGGGACTGGTAAATCAAAATGCATACTAAATCACAGCAAAAAATCTTAATCGTCGGTGGGGCAGGTTATATTGGCGCAAATATGGTGCATTGCGCAAAACGTGCTGGCTATATTCCTATTGTGTTAGATAACTTATCGACTGGACATCGTGAAGCGGTCAAAGATGCTGAGCTTATCATTGGAGATATGCGAGATTCTGCACTGTTAGAACGTATCTTTTCAACGCATGATATTGCTGCAGTTATGCATTTTGCTTCTTATATTCAAGTCGGTGAATCTGTCATTGATCCTGCTAAATATTACGAAAATAATGCAGCCGCAACACTCAATCTCATGCGCGCGATGGTGAAATGTCATGTGAAATATTTTATTTTTTCATCGACCGCAGCAGTTTATGGCGAGCCCGTTTATACACCGATAGATGAAAAGCATCCGATTGCGCCCATCAATCCTTACGGACACAGCAAGCGTATGGTTGAGCAAATGTTAGAAGATTTTTCGCGTAGTTATGATTTTAAATTTACAGCGTTACGCTATTTTAATGCCGCCGGTGCGAATCCAGAAGAAAAACTCGGTGAACGTCATGAACCGGAAACACATTTGATTCCTGTTGTGTTGCAAGCTGCAGATGGTAAGCGCAAAGCGATTACGGTGTATGGCACAGATTATGCGACACCGGATGGTACGGGTATTCGAGATTATATTCATGTGACGGATTTGTGTTCGGCGCATTTGCTTGCGTTGGAAGCTTTGTGGAAGGGTGCTAAGAGTAATATTTATAACTTGAGTACGGGCAGTGGATATTCCGTTCAGCAAGTGATAGACACCGTGCGTGAAGTGACGGGACGTGATGTGCCTGTGGTGTATGGGGAACGTCGCTCGGGCGATCCTGCGGTTTTAGTAGGGGATACCAGTCATGCAGTCAGAGAATTGGGCTGGAAGCCGAAGTATTCGGATTTGAAGAGAATTATTAGTGATGCGTGGAAGGCGTATTTGATTTTTCAGCAGATGGAAGAAGTAGAACACTAAAATTTTTTTGGTTTACCCCTCACCCAACCCTCTCCCGCCAACATAATACAAGTTCACGGTATTATATTGCGGGAGAGGGTTGGGTGAGAGTGTGAATACAATGACTCCCAAAACTTCTTTCTAAACACCTCAATAGAAAATAATTCACGCATACGTTGATATCCTTTTTCCCCGAACGCATCACGCTCTGTTTGCGACAACTGAAATACAGCTAACATAGCATTCGCTAGCTCTTTAGGCTGCTTAGCATCCACTAACACACCTGATTCTCCAACCACTTCCGGAATCCCAAAAATTCTCGTCCCAATCATCGGAATGCGTGCAACCATCGCTTCCAACAACACACGCCCAAAAGATTCTTTCACGGAACAAAGAATAAAAACATCAAACGCGCGCATATAACGAAATCCATCGGGCACATGACCCATAAAACGAATGGAATTTTCTAATCCCAAATCATGCGCTTGGTTTTTTAATTCTCCTTCTAATTTGCCGCCACCTATAATGACTAACTGACTAGATTGGCAGCGCGCATGAATCAATGAAAAAGCCTGGAGTAAACTCTTTTGATCTTTGTCGTAAGTCAATCTACCCATGTGACCAAAAATAAAAGTGTTCTTGTCTAACTGTAATTTTTCACGCGCGACATTGTGTGAATAAAGTTGTGATTCAATCTCATCGTGGTCAATAATGTTATGCAGTGTGATCACTTTTTCTGGCGAAACGCCTAAAAGTTTGCATCGTAAATCATCGCGCACTGCATTGGAAACGCCTACAAAAAACATATTTTTTCGAAATAAGGTTGCGACTAACAGTTTTCTACCCATCGCATCCATCGTGCCTATCGCGTGCATCACAAAAAATAAGTGTGGGATGAGAACAAATTGCGAGACCCAAAGCATAAGATAAGTAGGCTTGTAGCGATGACAAATCACGACGTCAAATTTTTTTTCACGACAAAGCTTCAGCAAGCGACGGATCACGCCGATTTTAAGTCCACGGATCTCAGCGCGTGAGCAGTTCATAAAAAGAACATTTTCAGCTAGATTTTTTTGACGTAACGAATCTGTTTCTTCTTCGACCAGGTAAGCTACGGTCACTTCGTAATCAGCGCGGTCAAATAATTGTACATATTGATTACAGCTTTCAGTGAAAGGGCTGCCTGGGCTGTGAGCGAGAATGAGGATATTTTTGCGCATGAGTGTCTAAATGATTACCAGTTGTTTAATAATAAATCTACCAAAGAAAAACATTTTACCTCTCTCGCTCAAGGATGCCAAACCCTATCAAGAGAATGTATGTTCTCAGGCGTGAATATGGTAGAATTTGCGAGATTTTAGACCTTGTTAAAAGTAAGGATTACAGCGGTATGAGAGTGACCAAGGCAGTGTTTCCTGTTGCAGGACTGGGTACGCGTTTTTTGCCCGCCACGAAGGCAAACCCTAAAGAGATGATGCCCATTGTTGATAAACCGTTGATTCAGTATGCGGTAGAAGAAGCAGTGAAAGCAGGCATTACTGAGCTCATCTTTGTGACAAACAGTAGTAAGCGCGCCATCGAAGATCATTTTGATTCAAATTATGAATTAGAATCCAGTTTATTAGAACGTGGTAAACACGAATTATTGGAAATGGTACGAGGCATTTTACCTGAAGGTGTCTCTTGCGCATACATCCGTCAAAAATCGCCACAAGGATTAGGTCACGCTGTGTTATGCGCTAAACAATTAATTTTAAATGAACCTTTCGCTGTGTTATTGGCAGATGACTTGATTGATGGAGGCGACTCCTCCTGCATGCAACAAATGGTTAGCGTCTTTCAGCAAAGCAAATCAAGTGTGATTGCGGTGCAACAGATTGCGACATCTGAAACAAAAAAATATGGTGTTGTTGATGTTGGAAACCAAAAAGAAAAAGTCACCAAAATTCTAGGCATTGTTGAAAAACCACAACCCGATAAAGCACCTTCCAACTTAGGTGTGGTGGGTCGCTATATCCTGACACCGAAAATATTTTCATTACTGGAGCAGACTACACACGGATCCGGTGGTGAAATTCAGTTGACTGATGCGATAGCAAAATTACTACAGTTTGAATCTGTGCATGCATTGCAATTTGAAGGCAAGCGTTATGATTGTGGTACTAAGCTCGGTTACTTGGAAGCCACCATTGCTTATGCGCTAAAACATCCAGAATTAGCCGATGATTTTAGACTCTGTCTGCAGGGTTTTGTTTAATGAAAGAGAGAGTCGTTTATCCTATAGCGGTTTTTTTTAGCCTGTTATTGTCTTATTGGATAGGCGCTCGTGAAGCCGTCATCAATCCCGACGCAATTTGTTATTTACAAAGCGCTGAATCAATCAGTACGGTTGGATTGCATGCGGCGACTCAGCTTTGTGATCAATCTCATTGGCCTTTTTATTCTTTGTTAATTTTTACGTTGGTGCGGGTCACGCATATATCTTATCTCTCGAGTGCTTATTTGTGGGATGGATTTTTTTCTTGTGTTTCAGTACTGACTTTTCTTTATATTACATCATTATTGGGTGGCACGCGGCGTGTGCTTGCGTTTGCTGCAGTGGTGATATTATTCGCACATGAGTTTAACAGTGTGCGGCAATATATTATTCGTGATCATGGATTTTGGGCGTTTTATTTAGTGTCTGTTGCAATGTTAATACAGTACTGTCGTGCGCCAACTTGGCGTTATGCCATTTTATGGTCATTGGCGTCTCTCTTAGCGACATTATTTAGAGTAGAAGGTGTGATTTTCCTTTTAGCGATGCCATTGATGGTTGTATTGCAACGAGAAAAAACACTGTCACAACGTTGTCGGATGTTTTTGCAGTTAAACACGGTGACACTGTTGTTAGCGGTCATGTTATTGGTTTGGATTTTATTGCGTCATGCTGATTTGCAACAGAGTCGTTTGGGTGAAGTTCAGATGCAAATTACCCAAGGCTATAGCTTATTGATACAACGATTTCATGCGGCGTCAAACGCGTTGGCTCAACAAGTACTCAGTCCTTATGCAGCGAGTGATGCATCATGGATTTTGAGCATGATGTTGATTACCTGGTACGGCGTGAGTGTTATTTCAAACGTATCGATAGTATTTACTGCATTAATTATTTATGCCTGGTTCCGAAAATGTCTGACAATAGATGCGCCAACGCGCAGAGTGATTTGGGCGTATATTGTGGTGAACGTATTAATCACCGCCGTTTTTCTCGCAGAGAATATGTTTATCTCTAAACGTTATTTGATTGCGTTGTCTTTATTATTGATGTTGTGGGTACCATTTGCGTTAGAGGATTTATATCAGCGCATACGATTACATTGGATTTTTTATGTTGCGCTATCATTGATAGTGTTGACTTCATTAGGCGGAATTTTTGATTTTGGTTATTCAAAACAATATATTAACGATGCAGGGGTGTGGTTAGCAGAAAACGTGCCTGCACAAGCGGCATTGTATAGTAATGATGAGCAAGTTATGTATTATTCCAAGCATTTTGGAAATGATATTTTTGTTAAATCGCGTGAGTATTCTGACTCGGCAGTGGCTTTGTCACAAGATAAATGGAAACAATATGATTATCTTGCATTGCGCCTTAATAAAAATACAGATCAAATTCAAAATCAAATTAATGTGTCGCCTGTGCAGGTTTTTAAAAACAAGCGCGGTGATCAAGTGATAATTTATAAAGTGATAAGATAGGAGATAGTGCGTTGAATATTACAGTCATTGGAGCAGGCTATGTTGGGTTAGTCACGGGGGCATGTTTTGCGGAGTTAGGAAATCATGTGACCTGCGTTGATGTGAACCAGCAAAAAATTGAAAATTTGAAAAAAGGTATTTTACCGATTTACGAGCCAGGACTTGAGCCTATGGTCGTGACTAATATGGCGGCTGGTCGTTTGCAATTTGTCACATCCCTTGAAGAACAATCAAATGAACCCCGTGTAATTTTCATCGCAGTCGGCACACCCAGTGATGTCGATGGTTCTGCCGACATGCAATATGTATTGAGTGCCGCCAAAAACATTGGTGCATATATCAGTAAATATTGCGTCATCGTCGATAAATCGACTGTGCCTGTTGGTGTAGCGGATCAAGTGAAATCCATTATCCAAGCCCAATTGACCCAACGTGTTTTAAGTACGCAGTTTGATGTTGTCAGTAATCCTGAATTTTTACGAGAAGGCGCTGCAATTGATGACTTTATGAAACCAGATCGCATTATTATTGGTAATGCAGCGGATAAAGCAAAAGCAATTATGCTTGAGTTGTATACGCCTATCATGCGCACAACCGAAAAGATTTTTTTCATGAATGTCAAAGATGCAGAAATGACGAAGTATGTTGCAAATGCGATGTTGGCAACAAAGATTTCTTTCATGAATGAAATGGCAATCTTGTGTGAACGTCTAGGCGTGGACGTTGAAAATGTGCGTTTAGGGATAGGCTCTGATGCGCGCATTGGTAATGCGTTTATTTATCCAGGCTGTGGGTATGGCGGATCTTGTTTTCCTAAAGACGTGAAAGCGTTGATGAAGATGGCTGAAAAAAATGGTGTTGACCCATTGTTATTACGTGCAGTTGAAGAGCGTAATGCGAATCAAAAACGCGTGTTGCCAGAAAAAATCACTAAAATCTTTGGGGAAGATTTGACGGGCAAGACCATTGGCGTTTGGGGATTGTCGTTTAAACCAGGTACCGATGATATGCGTGAGGCGTCCTCTCTAGTGTTATTGGAAGAGTTGATAGCCCGTAATGCAAGAGTTCAAGCCTATGACCCTGTTGCCATGCCTGTGGCGCGTGAGTTATTGCCTGCTGAATGGTTTACCTCGAAAAAACTACAGTTAGTTGATCATCAATATGATGCGGTCAGCCAAGCTGATGCCTTGGTATTAGTGACGGAATGGAAGCCTTTCTGTTACCCAGACTTAGCAGCCATGAAAAAAATGATGCGACGCCATATCATCCTAGATGGTCGCAACCAATATGATCCCAGACAGCTTAGGGATGCCGATTTTGAATATTATGGGATAGGGCGGTGATACATCTCAAAAATTTCAGGTAAAATAGGCTAAGCTACAGGATATAGACACCAAGGATGACGTGCTATGTATCATGACTATTATCAGTTTAAAGAAAGTCCTTTCAGTGTGCTAGGGAGATTATGTACTGTGAGCATCATCTATGACGCGTTGCAAAAAACCAACGCAATCGCGAAATCAAAACAGTAAAACCTATTCAATATAAACCGGATCGTCAGATACCTTGGGTAGATATTACTTTGATTAGCGTGATTACACTGTTGATTATTGCGTTATTAGCGACGTATATACCAATATGGTTAAAACATTCTGCCGCGTCTGCTACCGCTTGTTGCAATCGATTTACATAGTATTAAATTACAAAATAAGAGTGGAAATTTGACGTTGCATGTAGAAGGGTAAAGCGTTTCTAGAAGAAGTAGGGTGGCGCAGCAACTTTCGCTGCCATCCACCCATCGCGAACTTAAGCAAAATGATATAACACGCTCAACATAGCCTGATTATCAGAGGGATTATAGATAGTTCCTGCGCCGGTATGAAAACTATTATATGTTGTATGATTATATTCAGCTCTCATGCTGACATTGCCATAAACTGCAGTTTCAAGTCCTAGGCCGTTTGTATAGCCATTTAACCAGTTAGTGGTTAGATTGTTCGTCATCACGCCGCCAACATTAGAGCTTTCATTTGTCTTAAAACGAGAGTTAATATAACCGAAGCGTAAATAAAATAATGAAGCATCACCCATTTTGATACCAGGCATAATGGCGAATCCATAGCTACCTTTGATATTCATTGTTCCATAGAAAGTAGAAGTTGGAGTGTTTGTGCTTGCTGAGTGACCTGAATCTGCTCTAGTGCCATTCAAGAAGGTTTCAATGCCTAGATAAATAATATTTTTGAAGTAATGACCATATCCCAATAACAAGTTTCCAAGAAAGCCAGAAGGCGTATAAACAGTATTTTCTGCTAAAGCAGGATTTGCATAGTTAGCGCGGGCTTTGTAAGTATCATACCCTATACTAACACCAAGATAAGCGCCGTCATGTAATACACGAGGAGAGCTTTCAACTGTTTGCAAAAAAGGATAGAGGGCAGCGACAGAAGATGTGGTGGTAGTTGACGCAGCAGCAGGTTGTGCATTAGCGTCAGTATCAGTGGCGCGTTCTGTTGTGTTCTTAGCACTATTGGCTCTTGCCACACCTACGTGTACGCCGCTTGCTGGTGTCGCTAACAGTAAAGCTGATACAGTCACAGCTAAAGTGATTGCAGTTAGTTTTGCACGGTGTTCCATATCTTACTCCATAAAATAAAAATACTTCCTTGCTTCTCCTAACTATCTTACATAATTTTCAAGAATGGTTTTTGCTTCTTCGGTAGTAAGTGGTTTGGTGTAGCAACTATTCATGCCAGATTCAATGCAGCGATTTCTATACGTTGCATCAGTGTGCGCAGTGAGCGCAACGATCGGTAACTTGCTCTTACCATTTCCTTTGCTGCGGATTTCTTGTGTCAACTGAAATCCATCGATATCCGGCAAGCCGATATCAACAAGCACTAAATGGTAATCATCTTTCATCACCTTATCCAACGCTTCTAGACCACCCGAGGCAGTTTCAACGTTGCAATCTAAACTTTCTAAAATTGCGATAGCAATTTTTTTAGAAATAAGATGATCTTCGACTACTAGAATATTCTTTTTAATGTTGTTCATCTGATTGTTCTCCATATGCTTAATCGTCGTCCATAATGT
Source organism: Myxococcales bacterium (assembly GCA_903970525.1). Classification (GTDB taxonomy): domain Bacteria; phylum Pseudomonadota; class Gammaproteobacteria; order DSM-16500; family DSM-16500; genus UBA5158. The sequence continues at coordinate 28,542 of CAJCIZ010000256.1, forward strand.
TATCAATTAATGGAAGCTTAAAAGGGAACGTACACACAAATGTGGTACCTTTATTCACTACACTTTTGATATCGATTTCAGCATCCATTTCATCCATAAATTGTTTTACAACTCTCAGTCCCAAACCTTGGCCTTGATGCATTCGCTGGTTTGAAGGTCCCAAACGTGTAAACTTTTCAAAGATGACGCTTTGCTTTTCTTTCGGGATTCCCATCCCTGAATCTTCAATAACAAAACTTAAAATAATGTTTCGATTATCAATCTCTTTTTCTTTCTTGATTGATAAACTCACATGACCTGAGTTTGTAAATTTAATAGCGTTGCTGATAAGATTGATTAGAATTCGCTGTAATCTGTACCGGTCACCGATGACGACCGAGGGGACATCATTCTCGCAGCGCGCGATAAATTCGATGCCTTTAACTTTTGCGGGGGGTGTTTCCATGGCCGTGAGGCCGTCAACTAACTTCTTCAGGCTGAACTTTTTAGATACAACCGGAATAGAGCCAGATTCTATCATCGAGAAATCGAGAATACCAGTGCTGTATTCTAATAATTCTTTTGCACAGTTAGAAATATCATTGAGGAAGTCCTTTTTTACAGCATCTGTTTCTGTTTCAGCTAACATTCTAGCAATACCGTAAATACCACTAAATGGAGTGCGTATGTCGTGTTCCATATTATGGATAAATTCAGCCTTGAGTTGATTAGCTGTTTCAGCGATTTGTTTCGCTTTTTGTAGATTTTCTTCCATTTTTTTCCGTTCAGTAATGTCGAACGATACGCCGAGTACGCCTTGTAATTTACCGTTACGGTCATAGAAAGGAGTTTTTTGACTTAAATAAATGGAGGTTCTACCCTGACTATCAACGACAGGCTCTTCAACTGACTTCTCATGGTTGGAAAGAATAACTTCTAGATTATTGCTCTGCACTTTTTCAGCGCCTGCATTATCGACATAATCTAGCAGATGTTTTCCGACAAATTCAGCAGGCGAGCTTAATCCAAAGGCTTTAGCATTATTATTATTGCAGCCTTTACCAAAACCTTTGTCGTCTAGCCAATAAACATTTCCAGGTAATACGTGCAAGACATCCGTTAAGATGTCTAGTTCTGACTGCAGATGTGCAATTAATTTATCTTTTTCGTCAATGTCAGGCATCGCAATGACCTGTAGAAAACGTTAGTATTAGTTTTGATGATTTTGTTAGTGGGCGTTGGTATGTAATTGATACATATTATGCTGATCGCTATTCGCAATCGATTTCCTTCTTTCTGCTTCTGAGCCAGACTTAGCAAATACTGTGGATCCACTTGGTGCGTAGAGGCTATTTCTCGGACTCGGATCGGAAGAAGACTGAGGACTAGGCACTTTAGATGGATTTCCTTCAACAGTTAAGCCAACTGATACTGTGTGGAGTGTAGATGGTGTGCCAGCCCTAGAAACAGACGATTTATTTTCTGAAACATTAATTCTTGTGTTAACTCCGTCATTAGATTGTAGTTCTATAGATGCATTCTTTTGTGTAGCGGGATTTCTGACACGCTCTTTGATGTGTTCTTCTATATGATCATTGACTTGTTCTGCAGGGAGCTGATCTTCCTTAGGGTTAAAAATATTTAATATGCCTGCAGCAGCGGCTGCAGAAATAACAAACGCCCCAGCCTTTTGAGGATCATCTGAGAAGTTCATTTGAACAAACGGCGAAACGACTTTAAAGAACATTTCGAGTGATCGCGGAGCAGTACTATTACTGCTACTATTGCTATTACTATTACTACTTTGTTGCGTTTGTTGTGGTGTCGCATTTTTTTTCTGTGCCTTATGCTGTTTATTTCTATCATTCAGCATATGGGTCACATACATTCTAACATCATGTTCTGCAGTAGCTTGGGCTGATGGGTCTGTATTAAGAACATCCATAAAACATATTCTTGCTTTCATGAAATCATATGTATTATAGAGATCGCCTATTGCGGTTGTTTCAATAAAGCCAGGCTCAAAAGAATCATAATGATGGCTATTGTCTGCTACCCATTGCTTTTGCGCGACGGGGTATATTTCAGCATTTTCAGCAGGAGATTTGGTAGGGTTGTTATATTGCCCTAAAATTAGGCGGACTTTCGATACGCCAGCGTCATGATAGCTTTTTAAGACATTGTGTAGTTCCATTCCTGCGATAGAATCATGATAACCACAGCAAACAATAACATGAGCAATTCCATGGCTCATATTAAGAGGTCGCACTCTTCCTTTGCCATGCTCTCTTTTATTTTGCCAATTCGGAACTTTCTCTGGGATTTTGTCTTCTTTTAAACAGACAAGCTTGTCTGATTTATAATTATAATTTTCTGCTAACTCTCCTACGCGCTTAAATACTTTAGGCACACCAAATTTATAGTGAATTGATGAAGTATGACCAGAGCTTTTTTCATCTGACTCGGCAAATTCCGCAAAAGACACAAATAAATTTGACTCTTGAAGTATGTGATCTAGTACACGTTTAGTAACTACTTCCTGATTGATGTCTTTTGTATCCCATTCTGGTGGCCAGTCATTATTCTTGAGACTGGCAAGCACTTTCGACAATATGATGGATTTCTTCAGTTCATATGCTTCTTCCATTTCTTTTATTGCTAGTGCATGTTTTGTATAGATAGCTTCTACTTCATCAATAGGTGTCTTTTTTAGTTCTTTTAGTAGCTGCTCACGTCGCAGCTCGGCATCAGGTGAATTGGATGCGGGCCGATAAGAAGGCGATATAGAGTGAGTTTTGACTGGTGTAGATGTATTAGAATTAGGTGTAGATTGTGAAGATGCGTTGTCTAAGGATTTCTCCTTTTTGGGTGTATGGTATCCTTCATCTAAGGCTGTCGAGTCGCTTTTAAGGTTAGTTGTGTTAATTGCTAAGAGAGAATTAGAAGCCAATGGTTCTAATTCATCTAATTCACGTCGAGTAGTAGAATCTAATGTTGGTTCTGATGAAGTAGATGATGGTGAGGATGTCCCATTTTTTAGTGCTTTTATGATTTCTTCTCTGCTGCTTTGAGAAGCTGATTTAGCAACATCAGGGTCAGAATGTCTGCGTTGTAAATTATTAAAGCTACGGGCCATTTAACAACTCCTCTTAGTAAATGTTTGATCGCTAAATTTTTATTTAAAATAATGATTAAACGTTAATCAGACAAATTTTCTATCTTTACTTACCTAAAGTAATCCGATAGCAAAACTACATCCTAGTCTGACACTGCTACAATTGACGAACTGATAACTCAGCCAGTCAATAACCACCAGCCATTATAGCTGATATCTCACACAACGGGGTATGATACTAGCCATAAAATCAAGAAGCAAGTAAAAATACTCAGATTGTTTAGATAGTTAGATCTAAAATAGTGGTTAAAATTAGAGCCAGAAAAGATCTTAAATTAGTCAATAAATTTGCATATAATATATATTTTAATCAAAATAGAGTGCTATTGAAAGAGTAAAGACAAATATTTTTGCTCAATTGAATTTTTTTGAGGCTAGGGAAAAGCTCACATGGCAATCCGTAAAAGTCCGTAATGCTGAAGATTCAATACGTTGCCTGAATTTCGGCGGAATTAAACCGCCTCCAGAATCGCCGTAACCCCCATTCCTCCAGCCGTGCAAATTGAAATAAGCCCACGACCTTTCTCTTTTTGGTGCAGCATTTTGGCAAGACTACCCACAATTCTCGCGCCAGTCGCCGCAAAAGGGTGGCCTAATGCCACGCTGCCGCCTTTGATATTTAACTTAGACAAATCAATTGAGCCTAATGGCGCGTCACGATTTAACACTTTTTTACAATAATCTGGCGATTCCCATGCTTTCAAAGTGCAAAGCACTTGTCCGGTGAAGGCTTCGTGAATCTCATAGAAATCGAAATCTTGTAGCGTGAGATTATTTCTTTTTAAGAGTTTGCTGACAGCAATAGTGGGTGCCATCAATAATCCTTCGCCATGCACGAAATCAACAGCGGCCACTTCTGCGTCTACAAATCTTGCCAACAATGGATACTGAAATTGTTTGGCATGTTCTTCTGACGTGAGAAATACAGCAGCAGATCCATCAGTCAGCGGAGAACTATTTCCAGCCGTCAAAGTACCTTGATCGGTATGATCAAAAGCAGGTTTCAAGCGCGCTAATTTTTCTAGTGTCGTATCGCTGCGTACAATACCATCACGTTTGATGCCATGATACTCAAACACTAAATCATCAAAAAAGCCTTCTTGATAAGCAGCCGCTGCATGTTGATGACTTTTTAAGGCAAGTTCATCTTGTGCAGTGCGTGAAATTTTCCATTCTTTCACCATTTTTTCGCAGTGTTCACCCATGGATAAATGTGTGCGCGGTTCTACCACAGCAGGATAAATCGGTTTGAAATCACTGGGTCTTAAAGAAGCCAATATTTTTATTTTATGCCACAGACTTTTGACTTGGCGGAACGCAAGAATTTTTTTGACAAAAGATCTCTGAAACATGACAGGTAAATCACTGTTGGTATCAACACCGCCTGCTATACCACATTCAATTTGATGGTTAGAAATTTTCAATGCGATTTGCAAGGTTGCTTCTAATCCTGTGCCGCAAGCACGTTGTAAACTATAGCCTGGCGTATGTGGATCTAATGTTGTACCCAATACGCATTCGCGCGCTAAGTTCCAATTCATAGAATTGTTCATGATAGCGCCTAAGGCTACATCTCCTAAAATTTTTCCATCCAGTTTCATTGTTGTGGTTAATGCTTGTAGTGTTGCTGTCATTAAATCTTGTGTTGAGACATCAATATAAGTTGTCATGGATTTGACGAAAGGCGTTCTCAAGCTACCAGCAACATAAACGGGGCGTGTTTTCATTTTTCAAATCCTTTTTAAAATGGCATATGTCTATGGTAGCACAGCTATCTATGAGGTGCAGCAATGGTGCTAGTGTGTTGCACCGGGAGGGGTGATAATGATTTTGAGCGTTTCCACTGTCGTTTCGGCATGAGGTATTTGATGATTTTTAAATAATCTAGCGTTAGGTGCATCGTCTTTGGGTGGCCACGCAAGCTGGTTAGCTTGTCGCGTTCCACTTGTTGTCATAGATGAATGATCATTTGCTAATGTTTCATTATTTTCTTTATTTTCATATTCAAAATCAGCCAGAGATATATTTAATACTTTTGTGGCTAATTGCAATGCTTCTTTATCCATTTCTGTAAAATGAAGTTCATGACTCTTGTCATTAATTGACGCATTTATTGTAATACTCGTATTTGTATAAGCGCTTACAAAAATGGGATTCTTTATAATTTTGCTAAAGATACTATCCATATTCTTGGGGGTTGGATTGGAAAACGCAATCCTCTTACATTGAATGGTGTTGAGATATAAGAAGATATGATTGATTTC
>CAJCIZ010000257.1 GCA_903970525.1 Myxococcales bacterium
CCACAAAGGTGAGATTTTAGATGGCGATGAATTACTTTATATCATTCTTCTTGGGCTTATCGAAACAAAAGGCTTCAGCGGTGGCATTGTTGGCACGGAGATGACAAACATCGGCTTAGAGCGCTTACTAATGACAATGAATATTCCCTTTAAACGCGTACCAGTTGGCGATCAATATGTCATTGAAGAACTCCTAAAAAGTCAATGGGCACTTGGCGGAGAGCCATCAGGTCATATAATTTACATGCCAGTGACAACAACAGCAGATGGCATTATTGCTGCATTGCAAGTTTTATTTACCATTACACAATCCAAAAACAAGCTACACACCATCAAAAAAACACTACAAAAAGTACCTCAAAAATCAGTTAATATTCGCTATGAAAAGAGCAAAGTTAACCCAGAACTATTACCCATTAACCAATGGAGAACTAACTTTCAAAAACAAGTGGGAAACAATGGAAGAGTCATTATTCGATTATCCGGTACCGAGCCACTGATTCGCTTAATGTTAGAACATGATGATACTAATGCAATGGATGGTATGATTAATCATTTCTCAGAACAAATTAAAAAAAACATGGCAACGCTTGCTTAAGCGCCCCATGAAACAGTAATGTTTTAATGAAAAATCACATTAATACTTCTTCACTCAGTTTAGGCAATTGCGATTTTATTTTCTCAGCGGGCAATGGATGACTCAAAAAATAACCTTGTATCAAATCACAATTTTGTTCTGATAGATATTGAACTTGCTCAGCAGTTTCAACACCTTCTGCAACCACTTCAATACCAAGTTGGTGAGACAATGCAATAAATGAACTAGTAATAGCAGCATCATCAGGATTATTTGGTACGCCTCTTATAAAGCTACTATCAATTTTAATGGTGCTAATAGGAAATTTTTTAAGATAACTAATAGATGTATACCCTACTCCAAAATGATCAATTGAAATTCGCACACCTGTTGCTTTAATTGCAAACAAAGAATTACTAGATGTCATCACATCTTCCATAACAGTTTTTTCATCAAGCTCAATTTCAAGATATTTAGGATTCAAATTAAAATCATCCAATGCTCTTGAAATAATGTTGGCTATCTCTGGATGATGAAATTGTTTAGTCGTTAAATTCACTGCAATTGGAATATGAGCATAACCCTCACTTTGCCAATATTTATTGATTTTACAAGCTTCCCGTATAACCCATTCGGCCATCGGAACAAAAAATCCTGTTTCATCAGCCATCGATAAAAACTGTGTCGGATAAACAATCCCTAAATTAGGGTTCATCCAACGTAACAAAGCTTCAAGACTCGTGATACAACCTTTTTTTATATTAACTTTAGGTTGATAATACAATACTAGCTCTTGATTTTTAATTGCATTATGCAGAGCCGTTTCCATTTGAATATATTCATGTGCAAAACTATTTGTTTCCGGACTATAAAATTGATAACTATTTTCTCCCTTTGCTTTCGCTTTATACAACGCATTATCAACATTTAACAGTAGATTATCCAGTGTTTCACCATCATTTGGAAAAGTACATATCCCAATACTAGCGGTGAGATTAAATTCATTATCTTCATATTTAATAGGTTGTGAAAGAGATCTTAATAATTTTTCAGCAACAATACTTGCAAACTGTGGTTTATCAATTTTAGATAGCAAAATAATAAATTCATCGCCATCTAATTTAGCTAAAGTATCATCCAATCGCAATGCTTTCTCAAATCGTTTACCAATTTCCTTTAAGACATTATTTGCTTTTTCTTCACTTAACATAGAAGTAATTGTTTTAAATTGATCAATATCTACCAATAAAATAGCCATCAATATATTGTGTCTTTTAGCATGATGAATAGATTTATTAAGCATTTCATTAAAATAAATACGATTCGGCAAGTCAGTGAAGCTATCATAACGTGAGATCATTTCTAAATATTCAACTTTACTGACTGATTTGCCAGCAATCGGTTTAAGATGAGCTATCTCATTTTTTAACTCTTGATTAGTAGTTTGTAATTCATTGAATTCTTGATTTAAGCGCTCTTCTTGTTTTTCTTGCGAGACTTGAACCGTATCCAACAATTGATTGATACTATCTGCAATCGATGTTATCTCATTTTGCCTCGTTAACATGATACGTTTGGAAAAACTGTTTGTTGCATTTATTTCTATCAGTTGATGAGCTAATTGAGCAATCGACTCAATAGCGACAGTACGCAGCCACCAAATAACCCCTAATGCAAACAAAGCACTTGTGGTTAAAAAACCACCGACAAAATAGTTTCTAGGGAATACTAGGGCAATAATAGCAAATGAAACCCACACCATTGCGATGATAAATAAACGCTTTTTCCCTAATCGCATTTACCCTCCGAAATCACAAACATTGCATTGAGGTAATATATATAATACACCAAAAATTAATGTTCATATTGTGTATAATTATAATCATCTACCAATGGAAAGGCTAGGACTTCATGTGGAGAAAAATTTTTAATAAGCAACCACCTAGCGAGAATTATAAGCTTAGTGATTTTAAAGAGTTGTTACGCTACATTGATTTTTTAGCTCGCCACAAAATGGGTTTTCCTGTTTCCCTTTTAACGTACCTTGGTATTATTAACAACAGAATGTTTGGCATCAGGCCAGGCAGCATTGCTAATATTTTGTTAAACAACGTTGGTGATCCATTTAAAGATTCAGAAACATCACTCTTAGAAGTAAAAAAACACGAAA
>CAJCIZ010000258.1 GCA_903970525.1 Myxococcales bacterium
AGCCCACAAATATTTTTAACGAACCCTTAAACAAAGCAAGATACTTCCCATATCCACGCTTCTCTAACTCTTCAACCGGTATAAATTCTAATGATGCCGAATTCATGCAATATCGCTGATGCGTCGGCGCAGGACCATCATCAAACACATGACCCAAATGTGATTGCCCATGTTTCGATATCACTTCTGTTCGCGACATCAATAAACTGTTGTCTGGCTTAGCGAGCACATTCTCAGGCTCTAGCGGTTTAGTGAAGCTAGGCCATCCCGTGTGAGAATCATATTTATCTAAAGAACTAAATAAAGGCTCACCCGACACAACATCCACATAAATGCCCGGCTTCTCATTATTCCAATAAGCATTATTAAAAGGCGGCTCAGTCCCCTGCTCTTGCGTCACATGATATTGCATAGGCGTTAATTTTTGTTTCAAGATGGCATCACTCGGTTTTTGATAAGAAGTTACCCCTAGACTGACTAAGGGAATAAAATATAGCAAAAAGACCATCACTCTAAGCAGATGATTTTGCATTGAGATCCCCCTTAAATGCTATATTTTTTAGTATAGTATAAATACCGTCACTTTTCCCTTAAGCCATCTGTTTTTCAATGAGCTGGCGTACCGCATTGATTTCACTTTCATTTAAACGAGGTCCAAATTTCGCGACAACTTTGGATGCGGCTAAACTTGCAAATTCGCCCGCTTGCAAATAAGAATAACCATGCGTAATACCATACAAAAAAGTCCCTGCGAAAACATCGCCTGCGCCAACTGTATCTAACACATTCACTGGATGTGAAGGAATATGGAAATACTTGTGACCATCATAAACGATAGCCCCTTCGCCCCCTAAGGTGATCACAAACGTGCGTGCGAATTTTTTCAACGCTTCTTGCGCTTCATTTAAATGATTCGTTTCAGTAAAAAGCAGTGCTTCGGTTTGATTGCAAAATAACACATCCACTTGCTGACCGATGATAGTACAAAGACCTGTTTTGAAATACGTCACCATATTAGGATCAGAAAGACTGATTGCAGTTTTGATTTGATATTTGTTTGCCATCTCACGCGCGACAATCGCCGCTTCACAAGCAGAAGGCGATGCTACCAAATATCCTTCGATATAAAGATACTCTGCATTTTTTAATGCGGTTTCTGATAATTGATTTTTGGAAAAATTTGACGTCGCACCTAAAAAAGTATTCATCGTGCGATCTGCATCGGGTGTCACTAGCACAATACATTTTCCTGTCACACCATCACGAGATCCTTCATGTAAATTGGTTTGAATACCATGCAACACTAATTCACGATAGAAAAAATCACCCGCATCATCATTCCCCACTTTGCAAGAATAAAATGTTTTTGCACCGAGTTGTTGCAGAGTAAATAAAGTATTTGCTGCGGATCCGCCAGAGGCTTTCAAATGTTTAATGCCATCTAATTCTTCTAATAAATGGTGGTGCGTTTCTTCATCAATCAAAGTCATGACACTTTTTTCGATATTCAAACGATCCAGTGTCTGTGTGCTCACTTCAAAATCGATGTCAACTAACGCATTGCCAATACCATAGACATGAAACTCTTTCATCCGCCGTATCCTTTCAAAAAACCCCTATTTTATGCTGGTTTGCAGGAAAAAACCAAACACCATTTCACTGCCAACGCCTAAAAAATATTCAGCACATATTCTGCACTTATTTATTAATTGTTGACACCATCAACTCAATGTGGATAATTTCAATCTCAAACAACTTGGAGTGAAACAAAAATGTTCAATAAAAAAGTTCTCGTACCTGTGTTAGTTTCAAGCATCGCTGGCATGTTGTTGGCTGCCAATGCTTCCGCAGCTGTAGCTGGTCCATACGTTGGCGCGCAAATTGGTGCTGGTAATGTTCATCAAACCATTTTTGGCACTGACAGCAATTTCAATCTTGCTGGCCGCATCGACGCTGGTTACCAAATTAACCAAAACTTCGGCGTAGAATTAGGCGCTGCTAAATATTCTAATGCAACTGGTTCAGCTTATCCTATGGGCTTAAAACTGAACGGCAAAATTCAAACATTCACCGTTGACTTAGCTGCTGTAGGCATTATTCCTATCCAAAGTGGTTTCAGCCTCGTTGGTAAATTAGGCGCTGCATATGTTAATGAAAAAGCGACAGCTAGCATTCCTGCTCTTGCTATTCCAGACTACAATGAAACACAACATAGAATCTTACCAGAAGCTGCGATTGGTGTTAGCTATGATATCAACCAAAATGTTGTAACCGATGTTTCTTGGACTCATATCCAGAAAGTTGGCAACACTGATATCCAAAACTTAGATTTCATCGGCGCTGGTTTATCTTACCACTTCGGTTAATCTACAAAAGTTCCTACAAAAAAAATCGCACTCAACATTCCGTTGAGTGCGAACACAATCTGGTACCTAACTACTTAAGGATAGCAGATTGATCAAAGTTTGCACTGTCGTGCCTTGCGAAATATCTCATAATAATCAATCTGTTATGCTAAAAAAACCTAAGCCGCTGTCTATACTACTAAAGCAATACTCAGCCTGTGCTGTAACTCCTTGACAATACTCACCATCATTTAGACAATCATTTATCAGACAAGGAGTTGTGAATGACTGTTTCTCACCCTACGCCGGGTACCGCATTTCGGCATGCTTTACTGGAAGAAAAACCGCTGCAAATCGTTGGCACTATCAATGCTTATACTGCACTACTCGCTGAACGTGTGGGTTACCGCGCGATTTACCTGTCGGGCGCAGGGGTAGCAAACGCTTCTTTAGGATTGCCTGATTTAGGCATGACAAATTTAAATGATGTGTTAGAAGATGCACGTCGTATCACTAGCGCTGTCGATCTTCCTTTATTAGTAGATGTCGACACAGGCTGGGGAAGTGCGTTTAACATTGCACGCACCGTACAAGAGATGATTAAAGCAGGCGTCGCTGCCATTCACATTGAAGACCAAGTGCAAGCAAAACGTTGCGGACATAGACCGGGCAAAGCATTAGTTGAAGCAACTGAAATGGTTGACCGACTCAAAGCCGCTGTCGATGCGAAAACAGATTCTACTTTTCAAATCATGGCAAGAACAGATGCGTTAGCCGTGGAAGGATTACCCGCCACATTAGATCGCATTGCACAGTATATTGAAGCGGGCGCAGATATGATTTTTTTTGAAGGCGCACGTGAATTATCGCAATACAAAGCTGTAACAGATCTAACTAAAATTCCCGTACTTGCCAACATCACAGAATTTGGCGTCACACCTTTATTTACACTGAATGAATTAGCTCGCACTGGTGTCAGCATGGTGTTATATCCTTTGAGTGCATTTCGCGCCATGAACACTGCCGCATTGAAGACCTATGATGTGATTCGCCAAACCGGCACGCAAAAAAGCCTCATCGATGAAATGCAAACACGCGAAGCCTTATATGATTTTTTAAATTACTATCAGTATGAAGAAAAATTGGATGAACTATTTTCAGAAGGAAAAGAAAATGAATAAAAAAACAGGCGGATTAGCAGAGATTGTTGCAGGCGACACATCCATTAGCACCGTCGGCAAGGAAGGATTGGATTTAACCTATCGTGGATACTCGATTCATGATTTGGCAGAACAATCTACTTTTGAAGAAGTGGCTTATTTATTAATTTACGGCGCATTGCCCAACCAAACCGATTTGAAAAAATATAAAGAAAAACTCATCAGTCAGCGTGCACTCCCTGACGCTTTACAAGTCGTATTGCAAGCCATGCCTGCCTCAACACATCCCATGGATGTCTTACGCACAGGCTGTTCCATGTTAGGCACGTTGAAGCCTGAATCCAGTGAAAATGAAGAACATGCGGTTGCTGACAGACTGATAGCGTGTGTCCCTAGCATGCTTTTGTATTGGTATCATTTTCATAAAAACGGCAAAAAGATGAATACCGACAGTGATGAAACAACGGTTGCAGGCTATTTCTTACATTGTCTACATGATAAACCACCTGCCGATGAACAACGACGCGCGGTTGATGTTTCATTAATACTTTACGCTGAGCATGAATTTAATGCGTCGACTTTTGCGGCGCGTGTCACAACATCCACAGAGTCAGACTTTTATTCCGCTATCGTCAGCGGCATTGGCACACTACGAGGCCCTTTGCATGGCGGTGCTAATGAAGCAGCGATGAAACTCATCTCACGTTTTAAAACACCCGATGAAGCAGAGAAAACCGTAAGAAATATGTTAGCGCATAAAGATAAAATCATGGGTTTTGGTCATCGCGTTTATAAAATTTCTGATCCCCGTTCCGATATCATTAAACAGTGGTCGGAAACACTGTCTCATCATGCAAAAGATGGATATCTTTATGCAATATCTGAACGCATTCAAAAATTAATGTGGGATGAAAAACACTTATTTCCAAATGTCGATTTTTATAGCGCCACAACGTATCATTTCTGTGGCATTCCCACCGATATGTTTACCCCTTTATTTGTGATGGCGCGTTTATCCGGTTGGAGCGCGCATATTATTGAACAGAGAAAAGATAATCGTCTCATTCGACCCGATGCGAATTACATTGGTCATGCACCACGTCCTTATGTTCCGCTCATTGACCGAGGTTAATTCATGACAGCGCACACGGCAGATTTGAATGTACGTCCCGCGCCAGATAAAGAATTAGTGACCATCGCAGACTATGTCACTCATTTTGAGATACAAAGTGAGTTAGCTTATTCGACTGCGCGCTATTGTTTGATGGATGCATTAGGCTGTGGATTTCTGGCGTTGCAATATCCTGCTTGTCAAAAATTATTAGGGCCTATTGTGACAGGCACCACCGTACCACACGGTGCGCGCGTACCTGGCACGGATTTTGTGCTAGATCCTATCCAAGCTGCATTTAATATTGGCACGCTCGTACGTTGGTTAGATTTTAATGACACGTGGTTAGCGGCAGAATGGGGACACCCGTCAGATAATCTCGGTGCAATATTAGCAGTGACGGATTTTGAAAGTCGTGCTCGTCTTGCGCAAGGGAAAAAACCATTTATCATGCGTGATGTTTTAACCGCTATGATTAGAGCCTATGAAATTCAAGGTGTGCTTGCTTTAGAAAATAGTTTTAATCGCCTAGGTCTCGATCATGTTGTGTTAGTCAAAGTTGCCTCTACTGCTGTCGCAACTTATTTATTAGGGGGTAATCGAGACTCTGTGATCAACGCCCTATCACACGCTTGGATTGATGGACAAAGTCTCAGAACCTATCGTCATGCGCCGAATACAGGTTCTCGCAAATCCTGGGCAGCCGGTGATGCAACGAGTCGCGCGGTACGATTGGCTTGGCTTGTGATGCAAGGTGAACCAGGGTATCCCAGTGCGTTGACTGCAAAAAAATGGGGATTTAATGATGTCACGCTGCAGGGAAAATCACTACAGTTTCCACAAGCGTTTGGTTCTTATGTCATGGAAAATATTTTATTTAAAATTTCTTATCCTGCGGAGTTTCACGCGCAAACAGCCGTGGAATGCGCTGTCACATTACATCCCCTAGTGCGTGACAGACTGAAGGACATTGAAAAAATTGTTTTAATCACGCATGAATCTGCCATTCGCATCATTAGCAAAACCGGACCGCTGCATAATCCTGCGGACCGCGATCATTGTTTACAATATATGGTTGCCATGGGTTTAATTCATGGCGATTTAAAAGCCGAGTATTATGAAAATGATTTTGCAAAAGATCCGCGCATTGATGACTTGCGTGAAAAAATGCACGTACAAGAAAATATTCAATTTAGCAAAGATTATTTAGACGCCAGCAAACGCTCGATCGCGAATGCGATGCAAATTTATTTCAAAGATGGGACTCATACAGATACTATTCAAGTCGACTATCCCATTGGACACAAACGCAGACGCGATGAAGGAGTGCCATTATTGATTCAAAAATTTGAGAATAATGCGAAATCTTTATTTGATACGCATAAAATTGCTGCGTTGAAAACTTTGTTTCTATCACAAGAAACATTGGAAAACACACCGGTAAATGAGTTGATGGATTTATTGAGTCATTGATTTGTAAATGATATCGATGATACAATATCGATAACTTGCACTTATCGAGAATAATTCAATGAATATCAGAGACTTACAGTATTTAGTTGCCCTAGCCGACCATGGTCACTTTGGAAAAGCAGCGGATGCCTCCTTCGTGAGCCAACCCGCACTCAGCATTCAAATCAAAAAACTCGAAGAAGTCTTAGGCATCAAATTAGTCGAACGCACCAGCAAGTCCGTCCATTTAACCGATAACGGTACGTTGATTGCTGAGCGTGCACGCCAAATTCTCAATCAAGTCGATGAGCTGCGTGAGATTGCCAAGTCTGCTCAAGATCCATTAAGCGGAGAAGTCCGTATAGGGATTTTTCCAACTATTGCACCTTATTTACTTCCCCACATCATGCCATCTTTATCCAAAACATTTCCGCGCATATTCTTTCATCTTGTCGAAGACAAAACAGAAGTCTTGATTGATAAATTAAAAAAAGGAACTCTACATGCTGCTATTTTAGCATTGCCGCTTTCTGAGCCGGGATTCAATTCGCAACCGTTGTTTGAAGAAGAATTTGTATTGGCGGTACCGCATTCACATCAATTTGCTAAATTTAAATCGGTGAAAGCCGCGGACCTTGCCGAGAAGTCTTTATTACTCTTAGATGAAGGTCACTGCATGCGTGATCAAGCATTAGATTATTGCCATAAAAGTCGCATCGTCGAATCACAGAATTTTCGCGCAACCAGTTTAGAAACATTACGTCATATGGTTGCATCAGGCGCGGGGATTACGTTGATGCCAAGACTATCGACCGAGACTTGCAATGCTGCAACTTATATTACCTTTGAATCACCCAAACCAACGCGCACGATTGGCTTAGTCACACGGACTTCTTCTTCAAAAAATATTTTATTCCATGCTTTGCAAGAGCATATTAAAAATATCATGGCGAAGAAAAAACTTGTCAAAATAATCGCTGCTTAAGCTTATTTTGCAATACCTTGATAAATACTTTGCACACCGCCTGTCACGCCTTGTTGTATAGAACCGCCTACGCCCTGCACAGCTTGTTCAGCCTGCGCTTTAAGTGCTTGTATCTCAGGCGAGACAATGCCACTAAACCAATCAACTGAAGGTTGAAATGCACTGACGAACTGAGAGCTCGTCCAAAAAGACTGTGAGCTAACTGGTGTTAATTCTGTGACAAACATCAGCATGACAACGACAACAAAAGCACGTGCCGCACCAAACGCACCACCAAAAAGGCGATTCGTTAAACCAATTCCTCTGCCTTCAGTTGCACTGGTGATAATATAATTGACGATAGATCCTGCGATTAATGTCAAAACAAACAAGGCTAAAAAGCTCGCGCCTAGCGCTAACATAGAAACCGCTTGAACACTTGCCGCACTGGCTGTGCCACCTGCGCCACCCGCTGTCGATGTCACCACACTTTGAATTTCTGTGCCAGACCCTGAAAAAGAGGCAGCCAGCTTGGAAGCAAATAAACTCGCAATGATAGACGCTGCCACCCAACTCAGTAATGAAATTAATTCCTTCAACAGTCCACGCACTAATCCGGCAAGAATTGAGATACCAAAAATAGCTAAAATGATCAAGTCGACGAAATTAAAATCTGACATTGGGTGTCCTCAGCCTGTGGTTAATGATACTTCATTATACTATACTTACAGAGACTCCAACACTGGACTCAGTCAATATGGATGGCGACTTAATCACCTTTATCAAGAATTGCAAAATATTTTCCTCTTTGGAGGAGGATGTCTATCAAGCATTAATTACACAAGTTGATGTTATTAGTTTAAAAGAAAATCACATCTTGTTTAGGCAAGGCGACCAACCTGATTATTTTTATATTTTGGTAAGTGGCAAGCTCTCAGCCATTCTGACCATTCCTAATAGCAAACCCAGGGTCGTAGGCCATATCATTCCTGGCGAGCCCGTAGGTGAGCTAGGCTCGCTCTCTGGCGAACCCCGCACCCTCACCATTAAAGCGACCGAAGATTCAGAACTGGTACGCTTGAAAGACACGATTTTCCGCAAAATATGCCGTCAATATCCTTCTATTTTGTTTGAAACACTGAATCCAGTCGTTGGGCGGTCGCAACAATTAATTCAGGCTCTCGCCGCTGGTGAGAAAAAGAAACATATCGCGATTATTCCTGCGAATGAGACGGTGCATTTAAAAAAATTCGAAGAAAACATAAAAGAAACTTTGTCGCATTACAGAAAAGTGATTCTCTTAAATGATTTTGAAATTAATTCTGATAGCACTGATCGAACTGTCAATGTCGATCAAATTATTGCGGATGCTGAAGCGAACAATCATATTATTTTATATTTATTCAAATCTTATGAAACACCTTTATCTATCGCGTGTTGGAATAAAATTGTAAAAATTTATGTGATCGCTGAAGGGAATACCAAACCACATTTTAGCAATTTTACCTTTGGAAAATTACATCATTCCAAACATATCTTAGAAGTGAGACGCGAATTAATTTTGCTGTATAAGCGCAACTCTCAACCCACGAACACACAAGATTGGTTAAATCATGCTACTTTTTCCATGCATCATAATATTCGCGTTGATAACCATGCGGATTACAAGCGCCTGCTACGCTTTATCCGTGGCAAAGCCGTTGGATTAGTCTTTAGTGGTGGCGGCACAAAAGGCTGGGCACACATGGGTGCTTTGCGCGCCTTGCTCGAAGCCCACACACCGATTGATATGATAGGTGGTACCAGCATAGGCGCATTGATAGCAGGACTCTATTCGTATACAGAAAATTACGAAGAGACATTAAAAAAACTGGATGTCTTAATTGAAGCGACACGCAAGATAGTCTCTTTATTTAATGTTTGTTGGCCCGCTATTTCATTATTTAATTGCGAACAATTCACCATTGAATTACAAAGAATCTTTGGGAGTAAACGCATCGAAAACATGTGGCTACCGATGTTCTTAACCACTTGTAATTTAGGTCTTTATCGCGAAGTGGTACATCATAGTGGTTTAATTTGGGAAAGTTGTCGTGGCAGTGTTGCTGTACCTGGATTGGTCCCCCCTATGGTCATCAATGGTGAAGTACATATAGATGGTGGTGTCATCAACAATTTACCCGTCAATATCATGCGCGATATTTTAGGCCCAGAAGGAAAAATTATTGCGGTGGAATTAGTGACAAAGCATACTGATAGCGTTAAATATAACTTTCCACCGACTTTAA
Organism: Myxococcales bacterium; assembly: GCA_903970525.1. GTDB lineage: Bacteria > Pseudomonadota > Gammaproteobacteria > DSM-16500 > DSM-16500 > UBA5158. The sequence goes on from CAJCIZ010000258.1 coordinate 9,321, forward strand.
CTTTTAGACAAGCTTTCTTAGCTAAAATTGGCTTAGGCTATAAAGACTATAAATTCCCACCCTTTCTGGAAACTTTCTTACAGTCATTACTCGTTGGTTCATCTGTCATGCAAACCGAAAATAGCTTGATGGCAGATTTATTGATTAATCCAGATACTTCAGATTACAGCATGATCAAAGTTAACAAAAAGCAAAAAGAACAATTACTTGAACTGGGTTATGATACAGCGTTTGCAAAACTGAGTACGTGGGGATTGAAAAAGTAGTGATATACGTAAGTTCGTAGACTCGACTCCTTTTCTCCTGTTGCTCAACCTTTAGCTTTCAATGGTTTTAACCAATCTATCGAATTCGGCTATCATATAAAGAGGCAGAGATAATATTTTTCTTTCGAATGCCAATGGATGCTGCGAAATTCGAACACCCAGATTTAATTTTTTTTCTTCTAAAAATTGTTGTAAAGATTTAAGTCGACCTGTTTTACCTGCTTTTACTTCAACTGGAATGATTGTTGAGCCCACATGAGTAATATAATCCACTTCGGCTTTGCTGGAAGTCTTTTCCCTTTCCCAGTAAAATAATTCAGCGCGCTCATAAGGTACTTTATAAGATAATAATTCTTGCCCTACAAATTGTTCTGCTAAGCTACCTCTATTTAACAAAAGAATATCATCAGATAATAATGTATCGATGCCCAAATGCGTTGTATATTGAACCAGGCCAGTATCTAAAAATAATAACTTAAATCTGTTTTCATTCAGTGTAGTATTCAAAGGAAGGCCATTTGCTTGACTCAAGTAAACAGGTTGCAAAACACCTGCATACGTTAAAAGCTTAATTGCTTTTTTTAAATCTCTAGATTGAATATCTTGCGAGATATTTGTATATTTAATGACTTGACCTGCTAATCCAGGCGTTTTTTCAAAGACAGTTTGTAAGTATTTATGGTTAACGGACTTAGCATATTTTCCAAAATCATTTCTATAAGTTTCTAAGATAGCGGCTTGTAACTCATGACAAAATTGAAAATTGTTACTTTCTATAAACTGCTGAACGACTGCCGGCATCCCACCTAAAATTAAATATTCTCTTACTGCTCGCAGTAATTGGTTATGCATAACCTCATCTACACCATCAGAGAGAGTGACCGTTTGCAAATATTCACACCAGGATGCTTTTCCAATTGCGTCCAGAAATTCATAAAATGAGAGGGGTTTTAAATACAATGATTGTATCCTCCCTACGGGCATATGAAAATTTTCGTCGTTTAAGACAAACTCTAATAATGAACCTGCCGCTATGACATGCAATTCTGGCTTTTGTTCTTTAAAATAACGTAATGATTCAATACACCGTGGACACTCTTGGGCCTCATCAAAAAATAATAAAGTTTCTGATGGAATAATAGGAGTTTGGGTGAGTAGCGATAAGCTCTTTATTATTTCAGCTGGATCAAGCGTTTTAAAACAGCTTTTATATTCTGGCTTTAATTCAAAATTAATATTGATAATATATTTGAAGTGCGTTTTTCCAAAATCTTCAACTAAAAATGATTTACCGACCTGACGCGCCCCTCGTAATAACAATGGCATCCGACCAGGCTGATTTTTCCATTTTATAAGTGATTGATTTAATTGTCTTTTCATTTTAATAGCCTATATTTGCATGAAATATAGTGTTATTTTATGCTACTTTTGACTGAAATGACAGGGTTATTTTATTCAAATGATGCATGAAAATCTTAGGAATGTCTGTCGGTGGTTTTCTTCTTTCTTTTATTGCTGTAAAAATTTTTCCGCTCAGAAGATTTGCTGATCAACTCGTGCAAATCAATAACAATAATGATGATGAAGAACCAGGGCAAGAAGTCCCTCAAAAAATGAACGCCTCTGATGGAATTGAAATCGACTGCAAAGAACCTGGCAACCCTATAAAAGAAAAAAAACGTTTGATCTCAAGTTTGTGGACCAGCAAAGATGATAGCTTTTTCACAACATTTCGTCGCGCTAATCAACAGCAACTTCATACACAAGATGATATTGATATTGAAATGAGCTCAAGGCGAAATAGCATTTAGGAAAGAACTTTCTGTCATTCCCATGCAAGCGGGAATGACTATGCTTTTAAAATTTCATCCACACAGTCACTGAAAACAGCATCGACACCCCAAGAAAATAATTCGCGTGCGCGAGAGGCATCATTAACGGTGTAACACAGGACTGCCCTATTCTGAGATTTAATTTTTTCAACAACCGCTCGATCAACAATCTCTTCATTCAAATTAATTGAAACACTTTGAAATTGATCAGCCATGGCTTCCCATTCTGGAAACCATTCATGAATTAATAAGGCAGTCATAGATTGTGGAGACAATTGTTTCACATATCGCAACACTGTCATTGAAAAGCTTGAAATCAATGGCGGTGGCATATCCTCAGTCCAATATTGTTTGATATCGGCTAAGACTTTTTTGACGGTTTTCTCTTCTTGACCTGGCAAATCTTTAAT
>CAJCIZ010000259.1 GCA_903970525.1 Myxococcales bacterium
GCTTAACTGTGGTTAAATTGAGGGTTGTAGCACTTGCCCCTGCAAAGAGTGTTACATAGCTACTTCCCTTTAACCAGTAAGCCGTTGTCGCAGTTAGTTTCCTGTGTGCACTAGTGGACAAATAGCCGACAAGAGCTAAAATTAGAGATCCCGCAGCAATAAAGATTTTTTTTGACATAAATTTGATTTAAAAATTAAAAAATGTTGCTTACTCTGTTAAAGGTTTTCGGCTTTCCCTTGCTGTCTTATTTTCGGCAACAGCATCCGACCTGTATTAGTTAACGTTAACAGGTATATTGCGCAAAGCATTTATTCTGGATAAGATGATGGTTATGTATTTTGATTTTTAGTTGATCAAGATGTGCCCCAATTTATTTGGATGGGCGCACCTAATTAAGAAGTGTATAATTCCACCGTTTCCAATTATAAGGTCGGTCGTAGGCTTGCTGTTTTCCTCCATGGTCCAATACATACTACCGGTCGGACCCTCTTGGGCGGTATGAAGGAAAGCAGAAGCTATATGAGACGCCCGTTCATGCCATTTTAAAGATTTGAACGCTATCCCTGCATCAAGATACAATTCGCCTAGTGCGGCTAGCCCAGTATCCGCACTAAAATTAGTGTTGACGACAAGTTCGGGATAGTTAAGAAATGCACTTTCAACCATTTGTTTGTATATAGGTTCTTGAAAAAGATCATAAGCTTTAACGAAACACAAAATTGTGCCTGTTCTCTCATCGCCGTATTCACCAAAATCAGCGAGACATTTCTGGAAGCGGGTTTTATGAAAAAGATGTTTTAAATCATCCGTTCGCTTCATTAAATAAGTTAGAGCTTTGCGAATGGCGTTACTAACTTTTTTGCTCTCATTTGTACGAGCAAATTCCAAAAGGAAAATTAGCAAGCCGGGTAGTCCGTGAGCGAGGCTTAAACCCATCTGTCTGGACTTTCCATTAGGATTAGTTGTATTCCAAGAGCCGTTTTTTTGTTGCGTAGACAAAAGTATATCAATAAACTGAGTCAGTATCTTTTCGTATTTGGCTTTTTCCAATAGGTCTGTGCATTGAAGTAAGGCCAGGCCGTGACCAGAAATTCCATTCGCTAACGATATTTGGTCATTTTTTAATTCCAGGAAAGAATATATTTTTAAGATGAGTGATTTGGCATTTATAACCAGTGATGATCTTATGCATTCAGTTATCATTAATGCTAGCCCGGCGCTGCCACTATAGAGCCCAGGAATTAATTTGGAGGAATTTTGAAAATATTGGGTGTTTAAATATTCCCAGTTTTTATTGACTTCTACCATTGTTTCATCAATACTATAACCCATTCTTTTGGCCCTCGCCAGTAAATAGAGAGTGCCTGCTATCCCGGTATGTATTCCAGCGTAAGGTGAATAGTCTTTTTGGAGACCGAATGTGTGCTCTGGATTTTTAAGCGTTTTAGACATCCAAATCCCATTATCAATTGGAAATGGCTTTTTATTTAGTCCCCATAGTGACTTTATAATATTATTTTTTAAATCGCTAGAATTATAGGGGCTTAACAAAGGTGATACATTTGTCAATAGATCCATGCGAAAATTTGTAATGTAGCTTATTATTGCATCTAAATTCGGCCTGTTGGTTGGATTCGTGTTCATGCAAGAAGTTATCAACTGCTCAATTCCCGAATGATGAACAAAATAGCTTATATTTTTAAAAAAGAGATCAGGTTTTCTTGAGTCAAACCTGGTTGGTGAAAGTGCCGTAAAAAAATTGATCATCAAAGCTCCTAATGAGAAAACATCATCTTTTTCTGTCGGTGTTGACATTTTTATTTGTTGCGGAGACATGAAACCAGGTGTGCCATACTCAAAAGGTCTTTTGTCGGATGCATTCTTTAAGTTATAGGCCAGTTCAATATCTATGAGAACGATCTTTCCTTTTTTGTCTATCATAAAGTTTCCAGGGGCGATATCCCTGTGTGCAAAGCCATTTTTATGAAACAGGTCGATGGCATAACATATTTGTATTAGCCATTCGAGTATCCTTGATCTTTCTGATACTGTTAATTGGAACCAGCATTTATAACCAAGGTTTATTTCAGTCAACCGATCTTGAAGGCTTTCTCCGTTGATAAATTCCATAACGAGAAATCTATCATTATTTTCTTCGAAACAATCCAATATTTTCGGTAATTTGATGTTTGGAGCCAGGATGTCGTGTAACTGTTTCTGCCACAACAAGCGCGCCCGGACATCCCGTCCCCAATCGTCTGTGATCATCCATTGCTTGCCTACTTTAATTACACATTTTTGTACGTTGAAAAGTCCTTTTAGATAGATTCCTTTGAAAACATTTCCTCTTGGGTCAGATTTTAATATGGATAATGGTCTGTATATATGTTTAATATTTTTGTTTTCTTCACATGTTATGTGGTTAATCTCTTTCCCAAAAGGCCAGATTATATTATCCGGCAGGTTAAAAGGTATGGGGCAGTTGTCTTTTACTAGCGAGCCGGCTGAATTACGGATATATTTTTCTATTTGACCATTTTTGCCTGTTTGTAATATTGGATTAATACCCCCATATCTTGTATACACCGTTCCTCCTAGAAAAGCATCTGTCAGTATCTTAGGTCCAGAATATGAATTGGTAATTTGTATTAATGTTTTAGCCAAGTTTGAGGCAGAAACGGAATTTTTTGGATATATGGATATGACTTTTCCTAATTTATCCAGGCCAAGATCTCCATCCAGTATATGCCTAGCAGTGGATTTATCCTTTGGGATTTTAAAGGGAGTGTCTTCTTTTATCAAAAAGGGTATTATCTCGTTCAATGCATCGGCCAATTGAATCGCGATGATAGAGATATGTAGAATCCATCCCTGAATTTCGTTGGTGGTACCAACTTGTAGGTAATAGTCGGATTGTCGATATTCCAGGTCATACAGTTTAAAAACATCTTCATAAGCCAAAATATTTTCCGGAATTACAACCTGTTCAAGCGGCCTTTCCAAAAGCTTATCATTGCTATAATTTTGCATACATTTGATTGGTTGTGAATGTCTTTTTTAATTGGCCGTTTTTAGTTTTTGGCTATTTATACTGCTGGTATACATCGATAATATGAGGCACAGTGAAAGGCTTAGAATCAGGGGGAATATCTGATAGCGATAGACTATAATGGTTGCCACGATGCAGAAGAAAAAATTCGCTATTAAAAATATGCTCAGTAGACTGATTATCGTTTTTAATTGCCAGGTTATCTCTATGTTTCGTACATTTTTTAGGAATAGGACCAAACTACCGATTAAATAGAGCGTAATTGCAGCAAATAATGGTGTGAAAAGATAAAGAAGGTAGCCCTGAGCCCGGGGAGAGATGCTTTTTACCTTGTCGGTTTTATAGCCGAACCAATATTCTGCAATGCCTTCAACTTTGGGTTCTCCTAAATTATAAATCGCCAATTTTTCTAAGGAGGGCAGGAAATAGTTGGCGATGTTTGGTATAGATCGGAAGAGCGTCGTG
>CAJCIZ010000260.1 GCA_903970525.1 Myxococcales bacterium
ATTATTTCATCTCTTTTAGATGGTGAAGCCAAGATTACAACCTCTTCTACTATAGAGGATGCTATGCAAAAAATGCATAATAATAAATTTGATTTAGTCATATTAGATTTATTACTGCCTGATGGTAAAGGTGGTGATTTATTGCCAACATTAAGTAAATATCATCTTCCTATTATTGTCTATTCAGCTTTCGAGTTAGATCAAGAATACGCAAAATATGTCGCGCAAGCGCTCGTCAAATCAAAAAATTCTAATCAAGAAATATTAACCACCATAAAAAATTTATTAAAAAAGACAATTAAGAAGACTGAACATGCAGAATAATTCTCTTAATATATAGTGCCAGTTTATCCTATTTTTATGTCATTGATATAATTGTGATAATTCGATTGGAGCTCTTGATCTAAAAATAAGCGCCCCTATAAAGTTATAAATACGACGACAGCAAATAATAAAATGTTTATACCATATTACTAATTAAACTAGCCATCTCCGCATAATTACCGAATACAGGTAAAATAGTAAAGATGATCGAGGGAAATTCATTTTTAAAAGTTTGAATGATAGCAGGAATATCTCTCGAAACATGATTTCCATTCGATAAAAAATAAGGAAATATAACAATTTCATTCACCCCTATTTGAATTTGCTGATTAATAGCATCACCAATAGAAGGTTCAGCGAATTCCAAAAACCCACAGTTTAAATAAGTATATTTCTCTTTCATGTTGGCTTTTACCGCATTAGCCAAGCTGGTAATTTGTTGATTACTCATTGGATTGCGGCTGCCATGAGCAACAAACACTAATCCTCTTCGCACTTGAAGTGATGTGGTCATTATACCTAGCCTCAACTTTTTTTGATGATTTTAGCAAAAGCTAACGCATTCACCTATTCTGGATGATCCTTGACAGTCGGGTAACAAAACTTCGGTAACGCAGCCTCGCTACCTGCATATTACAATATATGCTAATCACAAGGAAGATTTAACTTACAACGAATCATAGTCCTATTAAAAAAGCTAAGCTGGCATGCCCGTTACGGAGCTATGTCAAAAGCAGAATAATCTACTTCTGATCATCACACTCTCGACCGAGCTTTGCAACAAGTTGCACATAGAATAGCTGACTTACGAGCTCAATAAGAGTCTGTGTAACAATGATTGCGGGCAAAATAGGAACAGCATTAGGTACCGCAAAAGCAAGCGGCAATATTACAAGCGAGTTTCGAGTACCAGCGCTGAATGCAATTGCTCTACTTGCTGGTACGACGACCTTAAATATTCTTGCAACAAACCAGCCGATCACCGGTGCAAAGATCGCAAAAGCAATGTAAGTTGGAATCACATCCAAGACTGTTTTCGCTACAGGGCTAAGTTGAGGAACCACAGATGCAATAACCACGAATAAGACGAATGCCATCGCTGGCACGGGCAGCAATCCTAAGATAGCCGTGACTTGCCTGGCAACTTTATTATGGTCGGACAATTTCTTCATAAATGCAGCTAACATCAATGGAATAGCAATCAGCCATACAAATGCATGAACAAATGGGGCAAATTGAATGAGATTAGCAGCTTCTTTTCCGAGGAACAAACTTAGATAAACCGGGAGCAGTAGCATTTGCATGATCAAAAGAACAGGGGTTGCAGCCAACAGTAAACGAGCATCTGCTCGACCGAGGTGGGAAAAGGTAACGACATAATCGATACACGGAGTTAACAGCACCATCAATACACCTAGCTTCAACATGGGATTAGGAGGTAAGAACAAGATGAGAATCGCTACAAGACTCGGTATAACAATAAAGTTCACTACAATCAAAACCGTCATGAACTGATTTTGTAAAAAAGCATGTTTAAGGTCTGCTAGTGGAACTTGCAAAAAAGTTACGAGCAGCATCAGTGCAAGCGCCGGATTTATTACAATATGAAGAGCCGTTGCGCTTGTAAATATCAATCCAACAAACACTGATATAACAACTACGCCAAAATAAATGCCAATTTGTCTATTTTCTAGTATTACTCTAAGATTTTCAATATTCACACCAACTCCTAGCTGCTGTTGCCTGAGTATCAACCTCTAGCATTTGACTTTAATGTTTAATTTTAGATGAAAATCGCCTAACGTGCATGATTACTTTAACTGATGACTATCATAGCTTCACCGCTTATAGTTTGATAAAATTAGGAAAACTATCTGATTGCGCAATACTCTAGCCTAAATAACTATTAGATAAATGAATGACAACTGAATCAGCGTTAGGAAATTCAATACTTTCCATCTCACAGATAGACATTAAAAAACAATCTGCCAGAAAATGTAAGCAGACCTTGAGAATTTAATTAGACGAAAAGGATTATATATGTACACAATTGTTGTTGATCATAATCCCAGCCCAGCCGACAATGCGGTGGTAACGGAAGGCGTTGCTTCCTTTTATGAAAGTGCCACTGGTGAGCCGCGTGACAAAGAATTTTCAATTTTCTTAAAAAATGAGTCGGGTGAAATTTTTGGCGGTCTACAAGCACTTTTTGACGCAGAATCAAGTTATATTGAGGCATTTTGGGTCGCTGAAAAACTGCGACACCAGGGCTGGGGTACAAAATTGCTGAATGCAGCGGAACAAGTAGCTATTGAAAATGATTGTATTTTTTCCTTAGTCGATACGTGGGATTTTCAAGCAGAAGAATTTTATTTGAAAATGGGCTATGAACGTATAGGTGAATTGAAAAATTATTGGCACAATCATTCAAAAATATTTCTCAGAAAACGGTTGAAAACCTATAAGATCATTTGTGAATTAAACAACAAAAATATCGAAAGACTCGGCACAGAAGCAATTACAGATTTTTATAAAACCATGGCCATTGATACATTAATCCTTCCGGGATTAGGTGCATTTGCCACTGGCGTAGACTCACCCTCTTTGAACGTTGTAATTAACACTATAGATAATCAAAGAATTAATGATGACATTATTCAACAAATCAGTCATTTTTTTGAAAAACACTCTATTCCATGGGGCTGGTTTATCACAGATGTAAACAAATTGGAGGACATAGAACAACATGGCTTTCACTTAATATATGAAACACCGTCAATGTACTTTGATTTATCAAATAAATTACCGGAAATTGCAAGTGATAATGTTGATATAAGAAGAGCAGATGAT
>CAJCIZ010000261.1 GCA_903970525.1 Myxococcales bacterium
TCAGAGTCACTAATAAACAAGACCAGAAAAGCGATAAATTAGAGCAAGAATCAACTCCCAAAGTTAAATCGAACTCAGTTGCATCACTATCACTACTCGCGAAATTTGAAAATACATCTAATTTGCCAAGTTACCGAAAAAATTAAAAGAATCAGATAGTGTTTGAACATATGATTTTACATGACCTATTAGTAAGTTTTTTAGTAAGCATTCTGGTAAATAATCCAGGTAATATTCCCACAACTTGACTACATTTGGTGATTCAGGTTGGTTATATTTAAGAAAGTTGGGCAGCCATATAAATCCAGAGGATTCATCATAGCGCACCATGCTTTTTAGGTAGCTTTCGTTAAAGGCTTTTTTAAATTTTTCGATCGGCCAATGAAGTTCACTTGCCAATCCAGGCAGAGATGTTCGCATTGCGCCGATCGGAGTTAAATGTGGATGTGTTAATAAAAGAAAAAAAACCAACTTGCCATAATCATAAAGCTCATTAAATTTTTTGTCATTCCACGTACGAGTATCAATTTTTCTGTAACGTCCCATAGTGTATTCCTTAAAAAGATTTTGATGGAAAAAACAAATGGGAAGTTATCAAGAGTAAAAAAATCTGTGCATAAGGAGTTTCCGGTCGGGAATTTCCTGACCGGAATTTCCCCCGGGAATTTCCTGGGTATGATGAGTTTTTTGAGGGTTTCTAAGGAGGTGTTTTTAGATGGCTGCCTTGAGAGCCGCGTATGTGCATTTGCGTCTCATATCCATAACGTACTCACTTTAATATATTATTAGTTGATATCTTATTTTATTTCATATGGTTATATAAGTGTCAGTTTGTTTTTGCGCTATAATTAGCTTATGTTTCTGATAAGCGAGCCTACATTATGGCTGCATCCCGAAACGATGAAAAAGCCAATTCATCAGACAATTACATTAAAGTAAATGTTTGGGGGGGTAAAATTGGCCATGCAAGCCTAGAGGTATTCGATGCCAAAAGAATTTTTAATTTGCATAGCAATGCGAAGACAGCCGTAACGTGGATTACGTTTCTTTATTTCTAATATTAGCTGGATCAATTCTTTTGATGGTCCATTAGGGCCAGGATTTTTTCTGGATTTTGCTGAAAATAATAAATGATACTTTTTCTTGATGAGTGCTTTATGAAATTTGACGAGGGTTGCTCGCTTAATTATTATAGCGGATTTAATAAGTTTCTTTGTATTTATGAAGTGCGCAAGAATTGCAAAAAATAATCTATCGAGAAATGATAAGTTAGGCGAACGTCTTTGTTTTCTTGATAATTGAATCAGTTGTTTCCTTAGCATTAAATTTTCAGCGATCAGAGACTTGGTGCCTCCTTGCTTCGTGAGCATGATAATGGCGCGGATAAGATGTAAAACTGGCAATATGAATTTTAACATGCTCAGGAGAGTGCAGTTTTCTTGTTGGGTGAAGACAGATCCTAATTACGAAAGAATGGAGCATCCAGGTGAGGATGGTTCCGCAGATAAACGTGCTTGGCAAGAAATTAAAAGTATTGCAAAGGAAGTTCAGCATGCGTCACAAAAAGAAAATCCTGTTCCTGGGATCTATAAATACTTTAGTGGGAGCCCAAAGAAAAAATGGGAAGTGCATTATTTTGATTTGCCTGGCATACCAAATTTTCATTTCGTTAAGTAATGTTTGTTTTGCATCTTCATTTGATGAGATTAGAGAGAAAATTAAGAAAGATACTGTTTATCATATCGAGTATAATTTTTCAAAAACAGCTGCGATTGTAAACGTGGATTCTGATTCTGCTACCTATATCAATTTTAAAACCAAGCAAGTTTTTAATATTGTAAAAAATTGGCCTACGATGGGTGAGATTTGGAAAGCAAATATTATTTGTCCAGTTCATGAGTTCAGGTTTGAGAGCTTAAATGAGAATTATCCGCCAGATTTTTACAATAACGATCCTTTATTAATTGAGCCACATAAAAAAATTTACGTCTGTTATGCTGAAAAAAATGTTATCCAAGTGTTTAAAATGCCAAGGAAATTGTACGCAAATATTCATCCACCCAAGGGATATTTTGCTGAAAGCGCTGTTATCAGGCGCGGGCATCTTTTAATAAATTATAGTGATATTAAAGAAAGGAAAAATAGAGTTTTTTATCGAAAAATTCAATTATAAGGTATTTTTCTCGGTTGCAGCCATAGTTATCATCTCTGATCCTTAACTCTTTCGTCCATCACAAGTTTTTCCATGGCAGTCCCTGCAATTTCGATACAAGACAATCCATAACAGATGAGTAAGCGTGCGCAGGATTCCAATCAATAGCGAGTGTATTTTGAATGAGTTTATTTTGATAAAGCGCAACCAATGCTCGGCTTAATATAAGATCTTGTTCAACTTGCGATTGATAAATCCATGGAGCCTGTTGTCGCCATTGTTTGAACGATGCTGGCGCCAAGATTGGTGTATTAATTTAGATATTAAAGCATTTTTTGATACCTTAGATCATGAGCTGATGATGAAAGCAATACGATTTCATACTGATGAAAAGTGGATTCATCCTTATGTTGAAAGGTGGCTTATGCGTTTTAGTAAAACAGGTGAATTAAACATCGAAACTGCATATAGTACGAGCTATATGCTGATAAGAGCAGAAAAAAAACGAGAATCATCAGATTCCCGGGGGCTTTTTATGGGCCAGAATGATGAAAAGAAGCCCATAAATTGATCATCAATCACAAATCTACCTATTCAGATGCATTTTTATCATGAATCATGATAATATGCCGAAAACAGATAACTTATTAAACTACCTGCCAGCATGGAAAATCTCAGCCACGAATATCTTGAAAAATTAAGACTAACAAATCCAGCTCTGCGCTTGTTAAATGCAGATAATGCACCTCTGATTATTAGTTTTTTTTATCGTACTTTTATCCAGCCAAACCGTCGATCAATCCCATACTCCGAACTGCACTCGAAGCTGCATGATTTTCTGTATTTCTTGCAAGGGATTTATGGTGAAGATAAATATCCGCGTGAGGCGAAGGCCTATATTGAAGAGTGGGCAAGTGAGCGCTGCGAATTTTTACGGCACTATTATACCGCGCGAGCGGATGAGCCTGAGCTTGATCTAACGCCAGCAACGGAGAAAGCGATAGAATGGTTACTCAGCCTTGAGCAAAAACAATTTATTGGCGCGGAATCACGCTTACTTACTTTATTTCAAATATTGCGTAGCATTATCCATGAGACAGAAGAAGATCCTATTCTGCGGATTAACGAATTGGAACGACAGAAAGCCGCCATTGATCTAGAAATACAAAGAATTCAAAGGGGTGGTTCGGATAAATATGATGCTCGTCAAATAAAGGAACGTTTTTTGCAGGCCGAGGAAACCGCAAGGAAGTTATTAAGCGATTTTCGGCAGGTCGAGCATAATTTTCATATTTTAGATCGTGAGGCGAGAGAGCGCATAGCAACGAGCGAAAAACCAAAAGGTAAGTTACTCGATAGCATTTTTCAGGAACAAGATGTAATTCAAGATTCAGACCAAGGTCGGAGTTTTAAAGCTTTTTGGGAATTGCTGATGTCACCCACTTCTCAGGACGAGCTAAAAAAATTATTAAAGACGACTTTTAACTTAAAAGAAGTCCAGGAATTAAATCCCAGCGCGCTGCTTAATCAAATTGATTTGTCATTATTAACCGCCGGTGAAAAAGTTTATAGAACTAGCGCTCTATTAGGCGAGCAATTGCGTAAATTCTTAGAGACGCAAGCTTATCTTGAAAATCGTCGCATACTTGAGATCATTAAGCAAATTGAAAAACAGGCTGTTCTGGTGAAAACAACCTCACCTAAACAAAAAGATTTTTCAGTGATTGATAGTCTCAGCATTGATATTAATTTAATTATGTCACGCACTTTGTTTATGCCACCCAAAAATCCGGTTATTTCTGCTGATTTAATTTTAGAAGGCAATTCAGATGTTTCATCCAGCGCGCTTTATAATCAGGTCTATGTTGACGAAGACGAGCTTTTAGAAAACATAAAAAATGGATTGCAGAGTCATACACAAATAACCTTAAGAGAGTTAATCTCTTTGTTTCCAGTTACAAAAGGTGTGGAAGAGATTATTGCCTATCTCAATATTGCCAGCAAAGATTCACGTGCGATCATTAATAGCGAGGTAATAGATTGCCTTCATTTGCCCGCAAAAAAGATTCAAGCACCGCAAGTTATTTTCACAAGGAATTAAATCATGACTCAATCCGCAGCTTCGCTCTCTCACGTGGTAATTCATCTGATGAAGGGGGTTCTTTATCAAGATAAGCATATTGAATTATGGAATTCATTATTAAATCTGCAGTCAGCAATTCGAGAATATACGGGTGTGATTGGCTTGGATTTATATATTGATGAAGCAGAAGGTTTTGCATTCTTACGTCAATGTGAGGTGGCGGAAGACGATAAGGATAATGCGCATTTGCCACGCCTTGTGCAGCGCAGACCCCTAAGTTATTTTGTAAGTTTACTATGCGTATTGCTACGCAAAAAGTATGTTGAAAATGACACTGCAGGTGGTGATTCTCGAGTCATTTTAACACATCAACAAATCCTTGATATGATGTTAGTATTTTTACCTGATCGCGCAAATGAAATAAAAACAAAAGAACAGATTGAGTCATGCATTCATAAAATGATTGAGTTTGGTTTTTTGCGAAAATTAACGAATGATACAACCTACGAAGTTCAGCGCATAATCAAAGCGTTGATTGATGCAAGCTGGTTAAGCAATATTGATAATAAACTACGAGAATACCAAGAACATGGCCAATACATCGCAGTCTGAATTACTGGATTTAATAGCTAACAATGCCGAAGTCGGGTTTAGGCTCGAATATTTGGAAGTCTATAATTGGGGTACGTTCGATAAACATGTCTGGCGCATAGAACCCAAAAAACATAACGCGCTTCTTACTGGCGATATTGGTTCAGGTAAGTCAACACTGGTTGATGCCATTACAACATTACTTGTGCCTCATCATCGAATTGTTTACAACAAAGCTGCTGGAGCTGAAAGTAAAGAACGTAATCTTTATTCTTACATTCGCGGCGAATATAAAAATGAAAAAGATGATTTTACTCAGTCAGCGAAAGCCATTACGCTGCGCGACGAAAATAATTATACGGTTTTATTAGCTTGTTTCTATAATTCAGGTATTTCACAAAGCGTCACGCTGGCTCAAGTATTTTGGTTAAAAGACAATAAGCGCAATCCGGAAAAGTTTTTTATTGTGGCTCGTCATCCTCTTACTATCGCTAAGCATTTTAGTGGATTTGATAGTGATATTCTTACGTTGAAAAAACAACTTAGAAAGGATGAGCACATTGAACTGTTTGATAATTTCAAAGAATATAGCCATTGCTTTCGTCATCTGTTCGGCATTGAGAATGAGCAAGCACTGGATTTATTTTATCAAACCGTTTCCATGAAGTCTGTTGGTAATCTCAATGAGTTTATCCGACATCATATGCTGGAAAAGAGCGATAGTGAGCAACGTATTAATGAATTGCGCAACAACTTTGATAACCTGAATCGAACACATGAAGCCGTTTTAAAAGCCAAACAACAGATTGAATTACTTAAGCCGCTTGCTGGAGATATTTTTGAATACGAGAAGCTAGGGGATGAAATTAAAGAGTTACGTCAGTGTCGTGACTCACTTTATGCTTATTTTGCAACGCAACAACTCACATTACTCAAAGAGCGAATTTTGCAGCTTGGAGTTGACATAGAAAAAGACCAGCAAAAGTTAAAGCAAACAAGTTATGAGCTTCAGCAACTCTATACCCAAGAGGGTGACATTCGTCAGAATATTAACGAAAATGGCGGTCAGCGTATAGAGGCACTTACTCAAGACATGATGCGGTTGGACGCTGAGCGTCTCCGCAAACAAAAGACAGGGGATCAATATGCAACACTCCTTGCAAAAATTAATTTACAACCTGTTTCTTGCGAGGACGAGTTTTATCAGAATTTAAATGCGATTCGTCTATTGCAGGATAAACTAAAAGAGATTGAAGCCAACCTACAGCTCAAGCAAGTTGATGTTCGTGTTGATATCAAGGCAATACAATTACAACAGTCAGAAATTTCGATAGAGTTGGACTCACTCAAGAAAAGACAAAACAACATTCCCACACAAATGCTAGCGATCAGGCAAGGCATTGCATCTACGTTAGATATTGATGAAAATAAACTCCCTTACGTCGGAGAACTTTTACAGGTTGCTGAAACGGAATCTGTATGGGAAGGTGCAATTGAAAGAGTTTTGCATACTTTTGGATTAAGTTTGTTGGTGGTAGAAGAATATTATTCGCAAGTTAATCACTACGTGGAACGAACCAAGCTTAAAGGTAGATTAATTTATTATAAAATCAGCCAAGGAAAAAAAGTATTACCTAAGCTAGCTTTCGAAGAAAACTCGTTAGTCAATAAATTAAAAATAAAAACGGATGAAAAATTCGTCCCATGGCTCGAGGATGAATTAAGTTATCGGTTTAACTATATTTGCTGCCAAGATATGGATGAATTTCGACGGCTACCGCAAGCGATGACCGCAAATGGCTTAATTAAATCTAAAGGACAACGACATGAAAAAGATGACAGGCATGACTTAAATGATCGTGGTCGTTTTATACTTGGATGGAGTAATCAATCCAAAATATCGGCTTTAACTAATAAATTGACTGCTTTAGAGAACCGTGGTCAGCAATTAATAACCCAATTAACTGATATTGCTAAGCAACAAGAAGTCGCGCGTGTTGAGCGCGATACTTGTCGTGATCTATTGGCCATTTCTCATTTTGAGGATATAAATTGGCAGGCGCTAGCAAAACAAATTCAAGTTTTATCTGAGGAAAAGCAAGAAATTGAAAAAAGTTCAGATATTCTTAAAACACTTAAAAATCAACTTGAAAAAATCCAGCAATTTATTCAATCGAAATCAGATAAGCAAGCTGAACGACAAAGAATACTCGGAGCTAAACAGCAACAACTAGACGATAAGAAAGAGGCGTTAAGCAAAGCAGAGACTATAGCTAATCAGATAATAGAATCAAAAATATTAAAAAAACTTGATCAATTTCAAAGTGGATTATTAGAAACAGAAAATATTCATGCTTTGACTTTGTCTAATTTAGATAAATGTCAAACTGAAACACGTTCACAAATTCAAAAACAAATTGATAATCATGAAGGTAGACACAAACGATTAACCGCAAATATTACTCAACAAATGCAAGCTTATAAAAACAGTTACCCAGCGGAAACGCAAGAAGTTGATGCCGCACCAGAAGCGTCATCAGATTATATCCGCATGTTAAGAGTCCTTGAAGATGAAGATTTGCCGAGACACGAAAAACGTTTTAAAGATTTACTAAATGAAGGTACCATCAATAGCATCGCGCTGTTTCAAAACCAATTGAATCGAGAAAAACAAGAAATTCAAGATAGGATTCAAACGATCAATCTCTCATTACGTGAAATTGAATACAACCCTGGAACTTACATCAAGTTGCTTATTGATACATCCCAAGATGTTGAAATACGCGATTTCAAGCAAGATTTACGCCAGTGCCTGCAAAACACGTTGAACGAAAAAAGCTTTTACGATGAAGACAAATTTTTGCAAGTTAAGGCGCTCATCGAACGCTTTAATGGTCGCGAAGGATTAATAGACTTAGATCGTCGTTGGACCCAAAAGGTTTGTGATGTTCGTAATTGGTTTATATTCTCTGCCAGTGAGCGTTGGGTCGAAGATGATACTGAAAAGGAATTTTACTCTGACTCCTCGGGTAAGTCAGGTGGTCAGAAGGAAAAGCTTGCCTATACCATTCTTGCTTCTGCATTAGCCTATCAATTCGGCTTAGAGTGGGGTGTGACACAATCGCGTTCATTTCGGTTTGTCGTGATTGACGAGGCGTTTGGTAAGGGCTCCAATGAAAGTACGCGCTACGGCTTAGAATTATTTAAAAAATTAAATTTGCAACTATTGATTGTCACACCGCTACAAAAAATTCATATCATTGAGGATTATATCAATTCCATCCATTTTATCGTTAACAAAAATGGTAATAATTCTGTTATTCGTAATTTAACCATTGAAGAATATCAACAAGAAAAATCTTTGCATCATGAGAAAGCCAATGATCTCGTTAGAGAAAATTAAATTAAAAGCGGAACAATTATGGCAATCGCAGCGTTTACAACGCGCATATATAACTGGGGAGTCCGTTTTTCCTATTGTTTTTAAATTACCAAAATTATCGCCCAGCACATTACAGCGAGATTTTTCAAGCTTGCGCGCCTGGGCAAAAGAGATTTCTCTGCATAGCAAAGAATTTCTAGGGTATGGCTATCAGATTAATTATAAAGAAATAATCCATAGACAACTAGGTCAACAGTTATTACCAATTGAAATTTCGTTTGAAAATCCCAAGGATTTTTTGCAGTTTATCGATATGGAAAATGATTTTCAAAAATTTAGGCAGAGTATTGATGCTATTCTTGCAAAAGAGCCAGACCTTAAGGAATGGCTTATTTCAAAAACACATTATGTTCCTCTATTTGAGAATAAATGGCATTCATTATTGCATGTTTGCGATTTTATACGTAATAATCCCCAACCTAATTGCTATTTAAGAGAGATTAGTATTCAAAATATTGATTCAAAGTATATTGAGCAAAATAAAAAAATTCTAATCGAATTATTAGATCAATTATTACCTTTGGAGCAAATTAATCAAGATCCAAAACCGAAAAGTGCTTATTATTTCGAACAACGCTACGGATTCAAGCATGATGAACAGCTCATTCGGTTTCGGATACTGGGAAAAAGTATTTTTAATCATGTTCACGATCTTAGCGTCCCATTGAGTGATTTTAAAAAAATTACTCTTCCCTGTAAAAAAGTTTATATTACAGAAAATAAAATCAATGGATTATCTTTTCCATTACTGGAAGATGCCATGGTTATTTTTGGTTTAGGCTATGGAATTCAATCATTGCGTAATATTGCTTGGTTAGCTGAAAAAGAAATTATTTATTGGGGTGATATCGATACGCATGGTTTTGCCATGCTTTCGCAGATAAGAGGATATTATCCGCAAACTAAGGCTCTGCTGATGGATTTGGAGACTTTGCAAAAGTTCAAGCACCTATGGGTTGCAGAGCCTGCAGACAAGCAATACATGGGTTCACTTAATTATTTAACTCCTGATGAACAGAGGCTTTTCGCGGGATTGGTAAACAATGTATGGGGAGAAAATGTCCGACTGGAGCAGGAGAGGATTTCTTTTCAATTTCTTTGTGAGGCTTTAAATAAATAAGTATAAATTCTGCCAGCCTTCATTACCGACTTCGATTAATCAGAAAGTGTCCTAATCCATGTATGTTGTGCAATCATATACTCTTCATTCGTTGGTATGACGCTGACGACAAGACGACTATCCTTTTCACAAATAAGGGTTGAATTTTTATTGTTGGCTTGATCATTTATCTTGATACCTAACCAAGCTAATCGCTCGCAGATTTTTTTGCGGATGACCGCAGAATTTTCTCCGATTCCTGCAGTGAATACTAGCGCATCACATCCTTGCAGTGCCGCAGAAAAATATCCCACTTCGAGTGCGGCGCGATAGCAAAATAATTCGATTGCTTCATTCGATCTAGGATCTGAATTCGATAACAATTCACGCACATCGTAACTCATCCCTGAGACGCCTAGCAAACCGGATTCATTATAAAGTAAATTTTCTAGCTGTTTTGCGGAATAATGCTTTTCTTGCAGAAGATATAAAAGCACACCTGGGTCAATACGGCCGCAGCGCGTACCCATCATCAATCCATCTAATGCAGTCAATCCCATGGATGTGGCAACGCTTTTGCATTGATACATGGCACACAGGCTCGCACCATTGCCTAAATGTGCAACTATGACACGTTGATTTCCGACATCTCCAATATGCTGAGTCATGACTGAGGCAATGTATTCATATGAAATACCATGGAATCCATAACGAATGATACCTTCATCAGTCAAAGCGCTTGGAATAGCAAAAAGCGTGGCTAGTTTTTCTTGTGTGCGATGAAATGTAGTATCGAAGCAAGCGACTTGTGGTAAGTGAGGATAAATATTTTTAATTATTTTGATGGCTTCCAGATTATGAGGTTGATGCAAAGGCGCCAAAGGAATTAAACTTGCTATCTGTTTCATCGCCTCATCGTTTATCAATGTAGGATGCAAGAAATACATACCGCCATGGACGACACGATGACCTACTGCTTTTAAAGTCATGGAATCTTCAAGTTGTTCAAGCCAATTAAAAAATGTTTGCAGCCCTGCTT
>CAJCIZ010000262.1 GCA_903970525.1 Myxococcales bacterium
GTGGCCAGGCGAGCGAAAGATCACAGAGAAGCTTTGGTCGCTTGCTGAAAATTACACCCCAACCAAACGCGTTGCAGATTATACCCAAGCGATGATGGACTTAGGTGCCACTGTTTGTATACGCGGCACACCTCATTGCGATACCTGCCCTTTACAATCAGTCTGCGTGGCGCATCAAAAAGGCATAGCCAAATCATTACCTAAACCCAAGCCACGCGCCACCCTTCCCACTCGCCAAACCACACTCTTGGTTTTGCAAAAAAATCCTTACACCGTCTTACTCGAGAAGCGTCCCAACTCTGGCATTTGGGGAGGATTATGGAGCTTGCCGCAAGCAGAAGGCATACTTTCAAAAAAAGACATTCAGAACACTTGCTTAGAACGCTTTCAATACGCTGTGAAACAGATTCAGATGGGAGAGTGTTTTCGCCATACTTTTACGCATTTTCATCTTGATATTGCGCCCGCTTTTATTGCGCTCAAAGGCACACACAGCAAGGCAATGGAATCAACACAGTATCTTTGGTATAACGTGAAGCAACCCGAAGCCATAGGCTTACCGGCTCCGATTAAAAAAATACTAGGAGGATTGATATGACACGATTGATCCATTGCGCCAAACTGAACAAAGAAGCTGAAGGCTTAAATCAGCCTCCTTATCCAGGCGCACTCGGCAAAAAAATCTATGAGACTATTTCACAAGAAGCTTGGCAACTTTGGCTAAATCAACAAACCATGATGATAAATGAATATCGTTTAAACATGGGAGACCCCAAGGCGAGAGAATTTTTAAAGTTAGAAACGGAAAAGTTCTTGTTTGGTGCAGGCAGCGAGAAACCAGCTGGATTTGTACCACCACATGATATTACTTGACTAGAACCCTTTCACTCGGTTTAATAACCCGATTCCAATTCAGCAAGGCCAGATAGCTCAGTTGGTAGAGCAAAGGACTGAAAATCCTTGTGTCCCTGGTTCGATTCCAGGTCTGGCCACCAGTATAATCATGTAGTTACAGCACTTTTCGGCTTGTTCATTCTTTTTGCTTGCAGAACTTTTGCGGGACTGATTATCAAGTCCAATCTTTATTGCCTCTTTCCCATTTCAGGGGGACTCACTTTAAGAACACAGTGCTCTAACCCAAAGCCTATAATTTTCAAAGTTCCGAAAACCATAAGCTCTACATTGCATCAGTTTCATCTTGCGATGAAACCCTTCCGTTATTCCATTATCCCCAATATTATATGCTCATCACACGGAGGTGATATGCAATTACTTAAACATTTATTATTTTTCTTTCTGATTCTAATATTACCTTTTTGCTCAGGTGTAACTTATTCATCTACAAATTATCAAGGGAATAAAATGGAATTTCAAAATGAAAATAATGAGCTAGTTTCTTATTTAAACATAACACTTATTGAAGCAGGTTTTCCCGATGGGGTATTTGTATTACAAAAAATAATAGGCGAATTATCTGCGAATGAAAAGGTTTCGCTGTATCAATTATCTATTAAATGCATCGCTTTGATTCAGAACATATCTTTTATATTTTTAACGGAATACATTTAAAATCTTTTGCTTTTTGTCATTAACTGATTTTGAAACTCTAGAGAATACATCATTATATTTATGATGTAGATGACTAGCATGTTCAAAGAAAGCGATCCCCAACAAACTAGCTGTTGCTATTGATTTCAATTGCTGAGGAACTTTTCTATAGATATCTACAGCGACTGGTGGAACCAACCTATTTGTTGCCCAGATTGAGGCATTGTTAATATGTGTTTCAGCTTTATGGATTGTACTATGTTTAAATGTTCGTTCAGCAGCACTTTTTATCGATTCCTGAACATGCTTATAGAAACCAAAACTTAAGGCACCAGTGATAACAATTTCTGTTGCTAAGCTGCTGTCGTCACCATGACTTCCTGATGACGCGGCAGTATCTTCTACAAGTTGTCTTATCTCTTGCTCTGCTTGCTGTATAGCCACTAGGCTTGATTTAGCTCTTTGGGCAACTTGAAATTTATAATTTTCATCTAGCAAGGAGGGAGACTTAGGTTGAACAGCGTCATTATTTTGGTTAGCTATAGACATAAAATTCCTCAAGCGTATTCGACTATTTGGGCCCTTGACTTGGTTTTGTTGCTGCATTTGATGGTAATTCACGCATAGGGGAGATATGGCTATTAATAGGAGGCTTAGATCTAGCTGCATGTCTAAAACCTGCAGCAAATACCCCAACTGTGATTACCCCAGCAGTGACTTTTGAAAAATTGTCTGGATTGATGTTTTGCTGTATTGCTTTGAATAAGCGTCTTGGTTGCATCTTAATTCTCCGACTTGGAATTTAAGTCCTTATAAGTATGCCTATCTTACCTTAAGAAATAATTAAGGGCATCTCTAGAAATATAGCATAGGCATTAAAACGCTAAACAACTCTACCAAAATGAGTAGAGCTTTTCTAGGCTCAATGATGTAACTTATCCTTGCGCCTATCTGGGTCGATTCCAGGTCTGGCCACCAGTTTACCCTAAATGCCAAGCGTTACAGTATTAGGCAAAAACAAATAAATCGATTAATTTAAGCACAAAATCAAAATTCTGTGGTATAATATTCGCGCAATCATTTTACTAGAGAATTGTAATGAGCCAGAGCCGAGAAAATGAAAGAGAAAATGCAACAAGCCCAACCCCAGAATCAGGCTCTTCAGGGGCTGATAAGCACCTATTCAGTTCATTGAAAATTGAAACATTCTTTGAAATAGGCCGAAGCCTTAGTGGCAATCTTGGACAATTACCTCACAATGAAACAGAAGAAGCTCTTGCGCCTTCAGATTTAGATATTAGCACCGGAGCAGTGCAACGAACAAAAAGCCTATCAAGAAAAAATTCACTTTCTATACTAAGATTCCTGGAGTGCGTTCAAGACAATTTCATTGTGTATAGAGCAAATGGAAAAAATTATATTGTCCCAGATGGATTAAAAGGATTAACTGTCGTTGATAATGGTTTATATGATTTTGATCTTATCTTCGTGTCTGATGTTGTCACTACAAAAGAAATAAAATCAATACTGAAAAAACCTAGCCATCATCATGTCATGAATGGCGAAACACCCACAGACAGAGTTTCACCACAAGATGCGCCAGCCAGAAATCCATTAATTACAGCGAAGAGTCGCCCTCCTATT
Organism: Myxococcales bacterium; assembly: GCA_903970525.1. GTDB lineage: Bacteria > Pseudomonadota > Gammaproteobacteria > DSM-16500 > DSM-16500 > UBA5158. The sequence goes on from CAJCIZ010000262.1 coordinate 3,193, forward strand.
TTTCTTCATAAGCCCACTGTTGCCCCCAGAAGTCTTCCCAAAGCCAGAGTCGGCGTCGAATATATGCAGTATGCCGGCAAAATGATTATTGAAAATGGTCATTATCTCTGGAGCTTAGATGCGCATTGTTTTGAAGAAAAATCAGCAGAGAATGAAACAAAACATTCTCCAGATGTCTATAAAAAATTAGGCCTACCAACAGGCTATTACCCACCTACAGTTTGGGAAAGAGTCAATCATGCGCGTCATGTTGATGCGAAAGGTTGCTTTGTGAATTCTTCTAGTTTTAAAGTTTTGAAACAAGAATTAGACTCTGAATTATTGAAACAAGAAACAGAAGAAAAGCAACGAGCAGAAGAGCAAGCACTACTTACTAATCCAACTATTCCTTCTTCCGCTACACCGAAACAAGCTGCTACTAATAACCATCCCTTCTATAGTAAGAGCAAAATATTACCGGCTGATAGCAGCACCGCACCCTCCTCTCCTTCCAAACCGCCTTGCTGCACTAAATTTTGTTCTATCCTATAATTCATCAATAAATTAGACACTTTAAAATTTGTGTTGTTATTTTATAACATTAGTTATATTATAACATTGTTACAATGTAACATCAGATAATAATTTATTCATACAAAGGGGGTTAATATGCATGGTCATTCACACGGACACGGGCATAGTCACGGGGGAAGAGCGGATTGCTTAACGAACCTTGGCGCAATCGGCGAAGCGTTGGAAGGGATGGGCAATATGTTTTATGGCGCCAATGCCTATAATATTATCTATGAACTGATCCACGGCGAACCAAATCAAGATAACTTAGGCGCACCGCTTTATCTTGGACTTATGCTTGGATTAATTTCTCTTGGTTCTGCGGTGAATCATCGTCGATTAGATATACGGCATCAAACGCCTACCGCACCTCCAGCCTCTCTGGAAATTAGCACAATCCCTGCGACACAACAAACAACTCAGCCTGATGAAAGCCATGATCATCATGATCATAAAGAATCCCCATCAACGCATCTGGAAGACAGCCGACTTTCTTTAACACAGCCTTTGAATCCAGACTCTGAAATATCAGACGAGAACAAAGAAGAAAAAATCCCGGCGACTACCCTGTTCTCGCGACTGAAAGCCTATAGAATTAAAGGACTCACACTTTTTCAAGCGGCCACCACTGCTGGCGATATAGAATCTCATACTTGCGGAAGAGCGGGTGCCTATTCTGGAATTGTGGATGGTTTAGTCAAGATATTTGCTGATACGACACTTCCCGTAGGTTGGCGCGCTTTTACGCTGTTAGTCTCAACCGTTGGCGCTCTTCCTACTTCTCTTTCAAATATCAGAACTTGTTACAATGTTTTGGTCGACCATAATCGCCAAGAAGATGCCAAGAGAGCCGGACCTAAACGATGAATTATTTGCGTGAGCAATTTTGGCATAGACCTTTCATTTCAATTAAGGCGTCATCAATTGTGAGTCCAAAATTTTTGGAAAATTTTGCGATGGAGGCGAAAATATTTTTATCTTCAAATTCAAAACTGTTTTTACAATTTTGACAGGATAAAAGAAGTGCTTGGTGAGAAATAGAATCATGCGTGTGGCTAGAACAGCAAACATATGCATTTTGTGATTCTATGCGATGGACTAGCTTAGCATCGACTAGAAAATCTAACACACGATAAACTGTTGGGGGTTCTGCGTTGGGTCTTTTCTTTTTTAATTTACCCAATATGTCATAAGCCCCTAACGGTTTTTTGCTCGCTTGCAAAACATTCAAAATATCTTGCCGCAATGGGGTTATCTTGACTTGCTCGAGAGAGGATGGCTGTTTTTTCATGTGACTGTCTCGTTAATGGGAATGCAATTATAACCGGATAAAAAGTATTACGCATCAATTTTTGCGTTACACAAATAGACGATTGCTATAATTGTTTCTGAAAAGAAAATGGCGCAACGCTGTTAGACTGAGCAAGAGAAATCTTCGGTTCTTTCACAAAAAAAGATGCGGCTGGTGCTTTTCTTTTTAGCTTATACCCATTTTGGCCGGTTGTTAAAACTTGGCTTGATTCTGTATTATATTGCTGCCGCAGCAAGCGTTTCAAATATTTAAAAAGCGCGCGCTCATTGAGAGGAATTTTGGATGAAAGACGATCTTTGAAAAATTTCTCAGCATGCATCGTCGCATCTTCTGCCGAGAAACCCATAAACTTAATGATATTCTTCAAATCATGCAGAGGATAACTTTCAAGTTTGATTTCTGTAAAACGATTTTTCGCCGCGAGAGACAAAACTTTTCTTCCCGTATAAGTAGGAGGGTTGCCCGTTGTCCAACAATAAAATCCTGGTTGTTGCGCTTTATTGCCCGCTAAATCACGTCCCATCAAAAAAGTATTGTATATCGCTTCATAAGAAACAGAATTAAATTCATCTAACACAATGATAGCGCCCTGGTGAAAGGCTTTAGTCAACAACGCGATAAGCTTTTCTGGCTTAGTGCGACCGATATGATAATAACACTGATGATTATCGATCGCTTCTTTCACTTCTGGTGTTTCTACTGTGTCTAAGGTAATTTTAATATACCCTTTTTGTCGCATAGCTTCGATGATATGCGCACTTTTACCAGAACATGAGGGCCCTTCAACATACATCCCTCTAGTGCCTAACTCAGAGAGAGCAGGGTTCTGTATTTTAATTTCACGCAAACTCATTTGATCATGGATAGCTCGCCAATACGCATGTCGACTTGGCGTTAAAATAAATTGATCTGATTGAAAATCCCATGCCAGCGACGTCTCATAGTCACTATTCACTTTTTTATAAGCGTTGTAGTTCATCTGTATTTCATTTGCAAATTGAATCTGATCTGTTGGTGTCAAATGATTTTTCACGACATCAAAAATGGCCCACTGAGCTAATTCAATGATAGA
>CAJCIZ010000263.1 GCA_903970525.1 Myxococcales bacterium
CATCAAAGGCACCAATGGTAAATCCTTAGGCGTTGTACCTTTCTTAAGTGTTGCCAATGCGACAGCGGTTGCTGTTAACCAAGGCGGCAAACGTAAGGGCGCGGTCTGTGGTTACTTAGAAACTTGGCATAAAGATATAGAAGAATTTTTAGAATTGCGTAAAAACACTGGTGATGAACGCAGACGTACACATGACATGAATACAGCAAACTGGATTCCAGATCTGTTTATGAAGCGCGTATTTGCTGAAAAAGACTGGACACTGTTTTCTCCAAATGATGTACCTGACCTGCATGATCTGTATGGTGAAGCCTTTGAAAAAGCGTATACCGCTTATGAAGCCAAAGCAGCACGCGGCGAAATTGAAAATGCAAAAACCATTCCAGCGATCAGCCTCTGGCGTAAAATGTTGGGCATGTTATTTGAAACAGGCCATCCTTGGATTACCTTCAAAGATGTTTGTAACCTGCGCTCACCTCAGCAACATATTGGCGTTGTGCACAGTTCCAATCTTTGCACTGAAATCACGCTCAATACTTCGCAAGATGAAATTGCTGTCTGCAACTTGGGCAGCGTGAATTTAACAGCGCATATGACAGCGGATGGTTTAGACAAAGATAAATTACGTCGCACCATTAACACAGCAATCCGCATGTTAGATAACGTCATTGATATTAATTACTACTCTGTGCCACAAGCACGTAACTCTAATATGAAACATCGCCCAATCGGCTTAGGCATTATGGCTTTCCAAGATGCATTATATAAATTGGGTATTTCATACACGTCTGACGCTGCAATTGAATTTGCTGATCGCTCTATGGAATTAATCAGTTACTACGCCATTGAAGCTTCCACTAATCTTGCCGAAGAAAGAGGCACGTACGCCACTTTCGAAGGATCTTTATGGAGCCAAGGGATACTGCCTATTGATTCAATTGAATTGTTACAACGTAACCGCGGTGAATTGTTGGATCAAGATCGTACGCAAACGCTGGATTGGGGCACTTTACGTAAGCGCGTGAAAAAAGTGGGCATGCGTAACTCCAATGTATTAGCGATTGCGCCAACAGCAACCATTGCAAATATTTGTGGTGTATCACAATCCATTGAACCGACTTATCAAAACTTATTTGTGAAGTCGAATCTTTCAGGTGAGTTTACTGTCATCAATCCTTATCTGGTCAATGATTTGAAGAAACAAGGCTTGTGGGATGATGTCATGGTCAATGATTTGAAATACTATGATGGCAGCGTGTCAAAGATCAGCCGTATTCCAGATGATTTAAAAGAACGCTATGCGACCGCGTTTGAAATTGACCCAGCTTGGTTAGTGGATGCCGCATCACGTCGTCAAAAATGGATTGATCAAGCCCAGTCATTGAATCTTTATATGGCACAAGCTTCCGGTAAGAAATTAGATGCTCTTTATCGTTATGCTTGGAAACGCGGCTTGAAAACAACGTATTATTTACGTAGCATGGGCGCAACTGATACTGAGAAATCAACTGTACACAATTCTGCCTTAAATGCCGTACAAAATACGTCGGAACCTAAAGCTTGTTTGATCACAGATCCAACTTGTGAGGCTTGCCAGTAAGACATTATCACCCCTCCCCTACGGGGGAGCGGTGATGATTTAAAATTATTTTAAGGAGTGAAAGATGTTAGATTGGAATGAAACAAATACTGCAAAAAAAATCCCCCTAGGCAATACAGCGACGAATGATGATGAAGAAGGGGATGGCGGTGCAACAGGTTTAGAATCTTTAGAAATGGGCGCAGCACGTATACGCGTCGATGATAAACGCATTATCAATTGTCGTGCGGATCTTAACCAATTAGTCCCGTTTAAATATAAATGGGCATGGCAAAAATATTTGGATGCTTGTGCAAATCACTGGATGCCTAATGAAATTAATATGTCCGCTGACATTGCATTATGGAAAGATCCTAATGGTTTAACAGAGGATGAACGGACCATCATCAAGCGTAATCTTGGCTTTTTCTCTACTGCGGATTCCTTGGTTGCAAACAATTTAGTACTCGCCGTCTATCGTCATATTACCAATCCAGAATGCCGTCAGTATTTATTGCGTCAATCATTTGAAGAAGCGCTACATACCCACGCTTATCAACACGTGATTGAAAGCTTAGGCATGGATGAAGCGGAAGTGTTTAACATGTATCGTGAAATCCCTTCTGTTTCACGCAAAGCCGCTTGGTCATTACCATATACAAAGAGCTTGGGCGATCCGCATTTTCATACCGGCACACAAGAAAACAACCAACGTTTATTACGTGATTTGATTGCATTCTACGTGGTATTTGAAGGCATATTTTTCTATGTGGGCTTTACGCAAGTGTTATCCATGGGCCGTCGCAATAAAATGACGGGCACTGCGGAACAATTGCAATATATTTTACGCGATGAATCCATGCACTTGAATTTTGGTATTGATGTTATCAACCAAATCAAAATTGAAAACCCTGATTTGTGGACAGAATCCTTCAAGAAAGAAGCATTAGACATGATCCATGAAGGGGTAGATTTAGAATACACTTATGCTGTAGACACCATGCCACGCGGCATCTTAGGCATGAATGCAGAAATGTTTAAAGAATACCTGCACTTTATCGCTAACCGTCGTTGTGTACAAATTGGCTTACCGCAACAATTCCCAGGCGCTACCAATCCATTCCCTTGGATGAGTGAAATGATGGATTTAAAGAAAGAAAAGAATTTCTTTGAAACACGTGTCACAGAATATCAAACGGGTGGTGCGTTGAATTGGGATGAGTAAGTTAATAGTCATGCAAATTCACCAAAAAATTGCCTCAGAACTCAATGTCAAAATCCAACAAGTTGAAGCTGCTATTCAACTGTTGGATGAAGGCGCAACCGTCCCTTTTATTTCGCGTTATCGAAAAGAAGTGACCGGTGGCTTAAGTGATACTGATTTACGTAATCTAGAAGAACGCTTATATTATTTGCGTGAATTAGAAGCGCGCCGTAAAACTATCTTAGGCAGCATCACAGAACAGAACAAGCTCACACCTGAGCTGGAACAAGCTATATTACAAGCTGACAATAAATCTACGCTGGAAGATTTATATTTACCTTATAAACCCAAGCGTCGCACTAAAGCATCGATTGCAAAAGAAGCTGGCTTAGAACCTTTAGCGCTACAATTGTTAAATGACCCAAAGCTTCAGCCAGAAACCTTGGCAGAAACATTTATTCAACCAGACAAAAGCATTAATACCATCGCCGAAGCCCTAGAAGGCGCACGCCAAATTCTCATGGAGTTATTTGCAGAAACTTCCGATTTGCTTGGCCATTTCCGGGAATTTGTTTGGGAGAATGCCATAGTCAAAAGCGAAGTGATCAAAGGCAAAGAAATCGAAGGCAATAAATTTTCTGATTATTTCGATTATCAAGAAGCGATTAAAAAAATCCCTTCGCATCGCGCGCTCGCTTTATTTCGCGGACAAAAAGAAGAATTTCTGCGTATTCATTTAGTGTTAGATGAAATTCAAGAGAATACGTGCCTACAAAAACTCAAAGCGAAATTTAACATTGAAAATAAAAATCGCCCTGCTGATGCGTGGCTAAATGAATCAGTCACCTGGGCATTTCGCTTTAAAATGGCGATTAAAATTGAATTAGATCTCATGATGCAACTGCGTGAAAGCGCCGAAGAAGAAGCGATCAAAGTCTTTGCGAACAATTTAAAACACTTACTCATGGCAGCGCCTGCTGGTTCCTACGTCACGTTGGGATTGGATCCCGGATTACGAACCGGTGTCAAAGTCGTGGTCGTTGATGTCACAGGAAAATTACTCGCACACACTGCAATATTTCCACACGCGCCACGCAATGATTGGGATGCATCGCTTGCAGTCCTTGCTGCACTTTGCAAAAAATTCCACGTAGGCTTGATCAGCATAGGAAATGGCACAGCGTCTAGAGAAACAGACAAGCTCGCTGCAGAACTGAAGAAAAAGCACCCTGATCTCAAGCTTACCAGTCTGGTGGTCTCTGAAGCGGGTGCTTCTGTTTATTCTGCCTCTGAATTAGCGGCGATGGAATTTCCAGAATTAGATGTTTCTTATCGTGGCGCTGTTTCGATTGCGCGCCGCTTACAAGATCCTCTCGCTGAGTTAGTGAAAATCGAACCGAAAGCCATTGGCGTTGGACAATACCAACATGATGTGAATCAAGTTAAATTATCACGCTCTCTCCATGCAGTCATGGAAGATTGCGTAAACGCAGTAGGTGTGGATATCAACACAGCATCTGTTCCTCTCTTAGCGTGTGTTGCAGGCTTAAATGAATCTGTCGCTAAAAATATCGTGGCATTTCGCCAAGAAAAAGGCGCGTTCACCAATCGTATGCAACTCAAAAAAGTCGCACGCTTAGGTGAAAAAGCGTTTGAACAATGCGCTGGATTTTTGCGTATCGTGAATGGTGAAAATCCTTTAGATGCATCAGCTGTGCATCCTGAAGCGTATCCTGTTGTGGAACGCATTCTGACGAAACAACAAAAATCGATAAAAGAAGTCATGGGGAATTCTACATTACTCAAAACGATCAAACCCGCTGAGTACACGGATGAAAATTTCGGTATTCCGACTATCACAGATATTTTACATGAATTAGATAAACCTGGCCGCGATCCTAGACCTGAATTTAAGACCGCTGAATTTAAAGAAGGCATAGAAAATCTTACCGACTTAAAAACAGGCATGATATTGGAAGGTGTTGTCACAAACGTTGCGAATTTTGGTGCTTTTGTTGATATTGGTGTGCATCAAGATGGTTTAGTGCATATTTCATTATTGGCTGATCGTTTTGTCAAAAACCCAAATGAAGTGGTAAAAGTGGGTGACGTCGTGAAAGTGAAAGTCATGGAAGTGGACGTGCAACGTAAACGTATCCAATTAAGCATGCGTTTAACTGAAACACCGGGCACTACTAGCCAAACAAAATCAGCGACGCCGTCTAGAACAGCGAGCACTAGACCTTCTGTCATGCAGTCTTCTACTGCTCCTATCGAAAATAATTTATTAGGAAATGCTTTATTAGCGGCATTGAAGAAAAAAGAAGTCGGTCAGAAGGGGTAAGCCATCATGTTTGTTATCGTTCTCAATTACAAAAGACCGATAGAAATTGTAGATCATTATTTGGTAGAGCATAGAACCTTTCTTGAGAAATATTATCAACAGGATGCTTTTATTGCTTCGGGTCCTAGAAATCCACGGACGGGTGGGATTATTCTTTCGCAGTTAAAAAATCGCGAGAAGCTGGATGAAATTTTGCGGGAAGATCCGTTTTATGTGCATGGTATTGCGGAGTATGAGGTGATGGAGTTTGAGCCGGTGAAGTTTCATAAGGATTTTGAAAAGTTTATTTGAAGGCCCTCACCCAACCCTCTCCCGCCAACAGGCTAATAGAAGAAGCATACTCAATTCGCGGGAGAGGGTTGGGTGAGGGTAAATTATTTTCTTGCGCACGAAAACTTAAAGCACCGATACATCCCAATCATACTAATAATAATCCACGCCACTTCAATCAGCACAGATGATAAATTCCAGTGAAAATACAGCGAATACAAAATTAGCCACGCGCCTAAAAAATTTAAAAATTGAAATCGCATGCTGTCTGCTATCCAGCGGCCAACGCTGAGATAGTAATAAGCGATTAGAATTAAGATGACACCGAGTATACCTACGGGGTCGGAAAGTTTTAATAAGATATCGTACATTGTTGATTACCTCTGTTAATTTTAAAATCTCATTTTTTTTCGCTAATTTTCTGTCACTCTCCTGTCATGCCAGCGTGCTTTTAGCTGGCATCCAGTTCTTTTATAAAGCGCTACCGTATTAACCAGTCTGGATGCTAGCTAAAAGCATGCTGGCATGACAACAGGAGAGTGCTCAGAGTACTTCTTGCATTGCTCTCTGCAACACTTCTATCCCTGCCCCATTCTTATGCGCATTCTCGCTAATATACCGGCGCCACAATCTCGCACCTTGTTGCCCTTGGAATAATCCTAAAATATGCCGCGTAATACTCGACAATTTAATCTTATTGTCCAACTGCACTTTCAAATACGGAATAAATTTTTCAATGATGCTATGACGCGACATCATCTCGCCTTCATCCGCAAAATATTTTTTTTCAATTTCCGCTAACAAATAAGGGTTCGCATACGCTTCACGACCAATCATCACACCATCCACATGAGGCAGTTGCGCATCAATCTCCGCACAGGTTTTTATCCCACCATTCACCACAATTTTTAAGTGTGGAAAATCTTTTTTAATCTGATGCACCACATCATACCGCAGAGGCGGAATATCACGATTTTGTTTGGGACTCAGTCCATTTAACCAAGCTTTGCGTGCATGAATAATAAAAACATCACAACCCGCAGCCGCAATGGTCTGAATAAAATGAACCAATTCTTCATAAGAATCTTGATGATCGATGCCTATTCTGCATTTAACCGTCACAGGCATTGTGACAACCGAAGACATCGAAGCAACGCAATCTGCAACCAATACAGGGTCTTGCATCAAACAAGCACCAAAACGGCCGGACTTCACTCTATCACTCGGACACCCAACATTCAGATTGATTTCATCATACCCGTAATCGGCAGCCATTGTAGCACACTGTTTAAGCGCTGTGGGGTCACTTCCCCCTAATTGTAGTGCGACGGGATGCTCTAAGGGATCAAATGCTAAAAAACGCTTGGTATCCCCATGAATCAAAGCACCCGTGGTAATCATTTCGGTATAAAGCAAAACATGGGGCGCGATGAGCCGCAAAAAATAGCGCTCATGTCTATCAGTACAATCCATCATGGGAGCAATTGAAATTCGGCGATCTAGCATGTCTTACTCTTCAAGACTATAAACTGGCTTGATAGAACTCCATTCTTTGCAGCCGGGACATTGCCAATGCAGCGTATTACCCGAAAACCCACAAGACACACATTGGTAATCGGGTTTATCTGCAAGCAACTTATGAGTCAATCCTTGTAAAATCAATAAATCTTCACGCGCGCGACCTTCAGTCGATGAAACATATAAATTAATAAATAAATGCAAGCCGCCGATGGAAGGATAACGGCGCACATAATCTGCGACAAATTTCGCGGCCACCTTATCCCCTTTCCACTGGCGAATACGTTCTGATAAAATCAAAACCACTGGAATTTTAGGGTATTCTTCTAACATGTTCATTAAGTATGGCACTAACTTTTCTTCTTCATTCAGTTTTTCATAACACGAAGCGAGTGGCTCAATGGCTTCTGAAAGATAATTTGGATCTTGTTCTTTAATGCGCTTTAAACTTTTTAATGCACTTTTATAATCGCCTTTCTGCATCTCAACATTGGCTTGTAGCAAACTGCCGCGTACACATTGCGTATCAGCCTCTAACGCTTGTTTCAAATATTGATTAGCTTGTTCATGCAAGCCTTTCGTGATGGCTTGGCCTGCCAATTCACAATAATAATGGCCTACGACATGTTGCATATTTTGTTTGAGTGCCGCGCCTAATTTTTTGGCGGTTTGAATAGCGTTTTCCCAGGCTTTTTCTTGCTGATAAATATCTAATAACGCACGCAATGCCGCAACAGAATATTCTTTATTCGAGACAACGTCTAAGAAAATACGCTCTGCGCGATCTAACACGCCAGCGCTTAAATAATCTTGACCTAATTCAAATAAAGACTGTTCACGATACACTTTGTCTAGTTGTGGACGCGCAATCAAGTTTTGATGAATCCGTATCGCACGATCAACTTCGCCACGACGACGAAATAATTTTCCAACGGCTAAATGCGTTTCGACAGTACTGCTAT
>CAJCIZ010000264.1 GCA_903970525.1 Myxococcales bacterium
GATATCTTAACAACAGAAGAATATTCTGTCTCAGGAATAGCAGTCTATACCCAAACACCAGAAGACATTATCTATGAAATAGCCATGGGTCTACAGCACCATCCCTCTATCACTCTTTCCCGAAAAATCATCGACTTACATAGAGCTGTCAGACCAAATCTTTATAGAGAAATCATTAAAAAAATTGCCGCTGAGTTTATGACAGCAGCATAGAAGTAGATAAAAAAAGATCAACTATGGCGAATGTCTCACAAAATCTTGGGACATTTCCCATATCAAAGCTGTTCAGATAATTGATACATTCCTCAAATAAGGTCAAAAATTATCAAAAAAGGATTTTTGAACCAAGCATCTCAACCGCCCCGCTACAAGAAGCTGCTTATTTTCTGACCTGCAACTGCTAGCCAATTTATTTATTTTATTAGACATTTTAACTTACTCGAGAGCCTTTATGCCATTTACACATCCAGATTTAATAAATAAACCTAGTGACCAGGTAGATAGCGACACACGATCTCCATCTCGAGAGCTAATGGAAGACAAAAATGGAGAAGAACTAGGGTCACCATATGTGGCACTGGAGCAAAATCAAGATGCCAATTACGTATCACCTTCAAGACTTAAAAAAATTAGGGATAGGATAAGTCAGTTTATATCACCAGGTATTGAGCTGGCAGGTGGACTCCCAGAAATACCAAGAGCACAACTGTCTATTAATAATCCGAACGACCTGCAGGTACGCCCAAATCCTATCCCAGCATCATTATGTTATTCATTATTAACAACTGATCGCATCATATCATTAAGATTATGCGCCATAGCGTGTATGGGATTATTGGCTCATGACATTTATATGTTTCAACACTATCCCGAAAGGAGATTTGGCAATACTTTAGCAAATGTACTAGAAGGGCTAGCCATAGCCAATCCTGGCATGCTCGGAAAATAAAATCAAACCAAGATACCTGGTTGAATTATTTAGGCACTGATGATGTCTCAGACCTATTTCCATATTGGGCAGGTACGGTTGCAGCAATTGCAACTCCCCTCATAGAGTTTCTTTTAAAAAGAATTTTACAGAGAAATCGCATTCCACAAGCAGAAAGAGCATTCAATAACAGTTGGAGAACATATCTTCAATTTAGTTTTAAATTATTAGATATAACGACAATTTTATATGCTTATATGCGCTACCTACAATTATTAGCGCATAAAATTCAAGAAAACATTATTTTTCAAGAAGACAAAAACAATTGCAAAACAATTTATAGGCAAATTGCTTATATCGCAGATTATATCTGCTCAATTTGCGGAAATTGGGATGACCTAGATGTCTACTACAAAGACATCAATTCAAGCCAGGGTTGTTTAACTACTTTGATGCGTCAATCACGAGATGCTAGCTTCATCTTGAGTAGATTAAAACAACTTAAAAGCACCGCCGATTTTTCGATTTTGGATTTCACTCATCAAGAATGGACAAATTGGTCAGATGAAGATTTTTCTCAAATTCTTAAAAAAATTTCCGGAATGACACAACAGTTAGAACTATTAGATTTATCCAGAATCCCAGGAAACACAGCTACGATATCTAATGGAAAAACAAACGCAATTGTGAACTTTATCCACGCAGTGAAAATTAAAATACTAAAATTAGATAATCTCATTTTCGATCGAGAACAAGCCTTGTCACTATCAAACGGCTTTTCAGATACCAACATCATGGTCTTGCATGCTATTAATACAACGGTAGCTCATGAAGGATCTTCCGCTTTACGAACCTCAGTACCCCTGGCAAATTTTATTACTTTAAACTTAGAAAATAACGAAGTCGTCGATCAAGATATACCAATGATAATGAGTGGTTTAATCAACTCTTCTGTTACAAATCTTATTTTAAGCAAGAATAAAGCTACAGAAAATGGATTTAAGATTATTTTTGATAATATAAATAAGACCCAGATTGATTCAATTGGATTATCAGGGTCGTCGCTTTCTAGAAATGCTTTAGATAAGTTAGGTGACGTAATATCCCAGAACCCAACTAAGAGTTTGAAATTAGCATCATGTGATTTATCCGGCCAGGGGATGATTAATTTTGCCAGAAAGTTAGCAAATTCTCTGTTATTAGAGTTTGATCTCTCAAATCATCGCTTAGATAGTTCTGTCTTTTCATATGTTTTAAACAGAATGCCTTATCACATCGATACTCTGGAATTGAATGATATTGCTTGGGATAATGAGTGCATAAGTATTCTCTCAGAGATCCTTCAGAAATTATCCATCAGAAAATTGTCCCTTCGCAACAGTGATTTCAGTTCTGACCAGTTGCTTGATGTAATGAAAGCAGTGTCGCAATCTTCAATTTCTGAATTAGATATCTCCGTTGGAGAAATAGATGATGATTGTGCGCATGAGATAGCAATAATTTATTCCAATAACAACCATAACTTAACTAGAATTAATGTTAGTTTTAATAAACTAAGCGATCATGCTTCTAGTGAACTGTATTTAGCTATTATAAAGCCTTTTGTTAGAGAAATGAATTTTTCAGGAAATGCTTTATCATCAGAGTTTTCTGGAACACTTAGCAATAATTTAATGAATCTTGAAACTGTCGATATCAGTGGGTCTTTTGTCAATAGTAATCAATTTCTTCAGATTGCAACCGCCGCAAAAGATTCCGCACTCTCCCATATGTCAGCCAATTCCATACAATTAGATGATGATGGTGCGATAAAATTCGGATGCAAATTAATTACAGCTGACCAATGCTTATCCTATTTAGGCAATGAAAACCTAAGCAAAGACGAAAGACGTGCTTTATCAAGATCAAAATCAGATATGAAATTTATCTTTCTATCGCTGCAAGACAACGCTCAAATGACAGATGCTGGTAGGAGAGCTCTGCACAGAGCCGCACAACAAGCAAGTACCTCAAATGGAAATTTCTTATTGGATCAACCAACAGCTGTAGTAAATGTAGGAACAGTAACAGCGAACACACAACTACGTATTCTGAGTATATTATCCAGTGGTGAAGACAATGTAGAAAATAATTCAGTTTCTAACATCTTACCAGCAGTGGTCATGAGCGCTTTATTGCTCATTTGCTTTTATCGAATATTGAACGCCGTCTTACATCGATTTACATCAAGATCGCCACGATTATTTTCTCCCTCTTTACAAAAAGTCGCAATTCAACCAGTTGAAAATTCTTCAACACGGCTTGAGTTAATCACATCAAATACAAACAACAGGAACAATTTATGACATACGGCCAACCATTCGAATTAATCACAGGATCAGGATTAGGTATTTCATATTCTTCGTATACTCAAATTGGCTCGTTACTGCCTTCACGTGCATTCAGCCAGCTCGGTATAAAGGTATTTTATAATGTATCAAATAATAATTTGATAATCCAAGATAGACCTCTAGGATTTGTAGACGCTAATGGATTAAATGAGATTTGCTATATTTATAATTCCAGTGCTGCTTCAATAGAAACCGCATGGCGGATGGGTGTAAAACAATTAAAAAATGTTCCTGTAGTGGGTCGCGACAACCGTCCAGATGTAAAAGCTGTTATCATGGTTGAAGAAGACGGGCATGAAACTCTGTATGAATATAATAAGGAAAGAAATATTTTCATTGCTCCGGTTTTTGGAAGCGGAACACCATATCTATACTACGATGAAAAACTCAAAATTTGGCGAGGTTATGATCCAGTCGAACAAATCGATTATCGATTTGATCCTCAAGGTTACCTCGTCGCACGAAGCAACAAAGAAGGTGCCGCAACTCATTTCGAACATAAGAATGGGCAGTTATCAGTTGTTAGATGCGATTCAGGGCAACGTTTTGAAATTATACGACAAGATACAAATGTATACGTCTATTTAACCGAGCATGAGGATGATAGACGACTAATTCACACCTACCAATTTGATGAAAGAGGAATATTAGAAAAAAGCTATGCTCCCGATGGAAATGGCGCAACTTATAAATATTTCGGACCAGATTGGCGCAGACTGCAAGAGGTAGCAACTACAGATCATGCTAGAGCCTCGATAGAGTACATGCCCAGCGGGGCAGGAAAGTACAAGCTATATAACATTAGGACAGCCTCGAGAAACGTGACAACATTCCCAGAAGCAGATAATACTGTTGTTGTTTCAAGTCACAATGTTCTCGCTCATCTTGTATTAGATGCATCAAGACGTATTGCTGAAGTAAAGCGCTTCAAAGGATTTGAGCATAGAGAAAACGATAGCTCTTATTTCAACTCAACAAAATATGCCTATATCAATAATCAACTTGGTTCGATCACTCATCCGGATAATACTCAGGATATATTCGAATATAAACACTATTACCATTTACAGACATTACACAAAAAACCGGATGGGAAAATAGTTAGATCTTACTATGCATTAAGTGAGCTAGAAAAAGCGCCCTTAATTGCATCCAGTGTACAGATTAATAGCGGTGAAAAAGAAAGAGTTACGCATTATGTATATGACTACACATATACAGCAGGTTTCCCCTCCCGTTTTATCCGCTATGAAGTCAGCCCTGAAGGTCGCGTTAAAGAATATCGTCGCGCACCCAATGGAAAAATTGAATCTGTGCGTCAATATATTGATAACTTCTTTCCTATCAAAGATTTTCCTGCGGATGTCACATTGACACTTGATGAAATGGAAGAGTGGATAAAAGTACAAGATCCTCAAAGAGTGACATTAACGCGCGCTGTATACGACTCACGCGGCAAATTAACAATGTCTTGGAGCTATGCACACATTGATGAGAAAGGTCATGGTATAGAAGATAAATATAATTCTTATGATTACACAACATTCAATTATCAAAACAACCTATTAATGCATAGATATCGCCAGACAGCTGATAACGATCTGCAAGAAGGGCCGCGTATTGATCAACATTTTGATGAGCTACAAAGAAAAACCTGGGCGCAAGATGAAGAGAAAAATATTACAGGCTGGAATTTTGATGACAAAAAACAAGCATGGACAGTAAATTATCCCAATGGAAAAGTTGTTATTAAACAATTGAATATGGAAAGGTATATTTCATCTATAATTGAAAAATCGACTGAGTTAGATACAACAAAAGATCGTAACACCGTCTATAAGAGAGATTTAGATGAGTTCTTAAAAAACACAACTACAGCAGATGGGAAAATACATTATTCCTATTACGATATACTAGGCAATCTCATTTTGGAGATGAGCCCGTCCAATTTTGTCACACAATATATACAAGATGAAAGCGCTGGGTATAAGCAAACCATCCAATATGCAAACCCAGTTGATTTAAGTGCTGCCAAAAATGAAAATCCCTTTTTTTACCCAGAAGCCTTTCTAATTCTTGATGATATCAATCAAAAGCTTGATCCGGCGAATGATAGATCAACTTATGAATTTTATAATGCTTCAGGCCAAACACAATACACGGTAGATGCCGAGCAGTTCGTAACTGAATATATTTATGATGAATATGGAAATATCTCGCATAAGATCCAATATGCTGACGCAATAAATTCTAATCAAATTAATCAACTGAAATTAAGACAACCCATTAATCTGGCTGTTAATACTTCACGCGACCGTGTTTGGTCATCGTTCAGAGATGCTGATGGCTTGCTAGTTGGAGAGAGAGATCCAGATGGTTATGTAACTGAATACATACTTGATGCCGCGGGCAGAACTAAAGAAAAAGTACGATACGAGAATCAGAATAGAAACTTTGCAAGAAGTATGACAATTGATTTGGTTCGCCCAAAAGAAAATGATTTAGATGCTCACAATTATTATTTTCATGATGCAATAAATCAACTGATAGCTGAAATTGACGCCTGTCATTATCTAACAGAACACGAATATCTTCCCTGTGGCAAACTCTTGAACTCAACGCGATACGATAATCCGATTGACGCCACTTGGCTTCTCAATAGAAATGTGATTCCAAAAGCAACTTCTTCACCAGAAGACAGAAAATCAACTCGTCGTTATGACATAAAAAATCGTGAAATTGATGTCCAACTATCAAATGGCACTCAGATTTCGAAACGATATGATATCAGCGGGAATCAAATTGAAGAAACGACTAGAGATATATTTAATGAAAATATCTCTGATGACACTATTAGATCAACACATAAGCTATATGATAGTTACGACCAATTGATTGCAGAAGCAAATCCTTCAGCTGAAGCTATTGGTAAAATGCTACAAATTGATCAAGATTCGCAGCTAACAGATAACCAAAAAGAATCGGCAAAACAAGTAATATGGTTAATTGAAGCAACACATTATGATTATGATCCATCTGGATTAAAAATATTAAAACGAGATTCATTGGGCCATACAACTTATTACTATTATAACAATGAAAGACAGCTTGTTTTAACGATAGATCCAACAGGCATAGTGCTTGAAACACCTAGAAATCGTTTCGGTGATATCGAACAAACACGCATCCATGCAGGTCGATTATCTAATGCGGATCTTGGCACATTAAAAGGCGGATTCATTCCTGATGATATCGCAAGTATCATTAGCAATAACCGTAATGATAACAAAGACAAAGTAGAAAAATTCAAACGTGACAGAAAAGGCTTAGTAACTGAAAAAGTAGATGCAGAAAACTATGTTTCTGAATATAAGTATGACGCATATAAAAATGTCATAGAAGAAAATATCCCTGTACAAGATAATGATCAAAAATTAACTATTCATCATCAATTTGATGGTAGAAATAATGAAATTGAAACTATCAAAAAATCAGAACAAGCAGAAATTAAAACAAGTCAGCGCTTTGATACGTTACATAATAAGCTGACAGATGCAATTGCTGCAGATGGTTCAAGAACACATATTTTTCATGATCCATTAGGTCGAGAGGAAGAAATTCATTCCCCAGTAGGAAACCATCACTATACTCATGATGCCTTTAATAGAGTCAAAACAGATTCAGACTCTTTTGAAAATACCGTCATACATCAATATAGTCAAGCGGCTCGCACCCATGCGGCCATTCAACCAGATGGGCTGGAAAAAACCATCGCTACAAGCAATATTTTTGATGAAACAATCGCGATAACAGATGGTTTAGAAAATACAAGATATAGAGAACATAATCAGTTCGGATCGATTACTAAAGAAATCGATGAACTTAAGCAAGTTTTTGAGTCTAAATATGATCAGGAAAATAACTTAAAAACCACTATAAAACCTAATCAATTGCTAACTGAGTTTAAGCATAATGCTTCCGGCCAGCTGACCGACAAAATTGAAGCCGTTCTCGAACGACACGAACATTACGAACCAACTCCGCTTGGTGGAAATGCCACAGAGATAGATGCTTATGGTGTTGTAACAGAAAACCAATTTGACAAAAAAGGAAATATTTCTTCTTCAATTGTAGATAAAAAAGAGGGCGGCCTTAATCTCAAGCACAATTTTATTCGAAATGCGCAAGGTCAAGTTACTGAAGAAAATATACCCGATGATAAGAATGGAGAAGATCTGTGGCGAAAGAAAAATCTTAAAGATGCATTCAATCGTGACATAGGCCAGATTATCGATCCTATCACAGAGAGCACTCCCAGAGGTGTGGCCCTTGAGCTTAAAACGCAAAGAGTTTTGGATAAGTTAAGCAGAACAGTTGTTGAGGTAGATCCTAATGGTAATTCAATATTATCGTTTTATGATTCAGTTGGATTGAGATTCAAGGTTTTCCCTGATGGGGCAGTAGTTGAGCTTAATTACAATCGTGAAGGGTTGAAAATCTCTGAACGAGCATATACGAATAAAATCTCTCTCAAAGATCTTAACCAGAATACGTCACTGCAAGCTCTATCAGATCTAGTGAAAGCAAATGTAGATATAACAGATACAATAAAATATTCAATTTACGATGCAAACAAGCGCGAATGTTTTGTATTAACTTTATTTGATGCAAATAGTAATAATCAAACTTGCAAAGCCAGTGTCACAGAATATCGTTATAATGCAGCTCGTCGCAAAACTCAGACAATTCAATATGCTACTCCCTTAACTGGCAGTGCGTTTGATAAATACACTATCCAAGATGCTATCATAGCAACAAAAAGCATTGCTAATGCCACCAAGGATCGTATTAATAGCAGCATTTATGATGCCAAAGGCCAAGAAAGATTTATCATTGATGCTAAAGGTGTGGTAACCGAGAAATGCTATAGCAGCACAGGCAAAGTCATCGCCAAAATCAACTATGCAACGCCTATTACAGATGTACAAACAATCTTAAATTTATCTGACGATAAAGTTAGAAAAAAACTGATTCCAGACCCCTTAAATGATAGAGCAAACTATTATGTCTACGATTTGCTCGGCCGACTAGAATATAAAGTAGATCCAGAAGGCGGGGTCATTAAACTTCAGTATGACAGAGAAGATCATGCGGATGGTTTTACTTTATTAGATAACATTAAAGCTAGAAATATTACAAAGTATTGCCTCAAAGAAAAAATCCTTGTTACAGAAGATTATCATGTACTTACTGATACTCTTAGAGCTCTCAAAGTTGATCCTACAAAAGACAGGTCCACACTCACAAAATACGATGCAGCTTCTCGCCCAGAAGAAATCATAGATGCATTAGAAAAAAGTGACAAATATAAATATGACGCAGCTGGGAATGAGTATGAACACACAGATCGTAATAATCAGGTTTGGGCAAAAACATACGATAGAGCCAATCGTCTTGATACAGAAACCACGCCATCGCCTACCCAGGGTTCCCGGCCAATTGTGAAAAAGAATGGCTACGATGCATCTAGCAATATGACTAGTCAAACAGAGGCAGTAGGTACAGATAATGAGAGACAATTTATTACAGGTTATGATGCATGCAACCAAGAAAAATTAAAACAGCTAAAAGGTAGCATTGCACCAACCAGCGAAGAAGTGAAAGCGACTACGCTTAGTCAAACCATCCGAAATGCCAAAAAACAAATTATTGCTGAGCAAGATCTCTCAGGTTCTTGGACATTTTATCTATACAATGCATTAAACCAAATCAGCTATAAAGTTGATGCTGCTGGATACCTTGTCAGTTATGAGCGAAATGTTTTTGGAGATATTGAGAATGAAATTCAGTATGCGAACAAATTGGATGTTGATCTGTCTCAATTTACAGAGACGGGCATATCGCTGGATATCATTAACAACAATCTCAAATCAAGCGAGTTTGATCAAAAAATAATTAGAGAATTTGATCAGCAAAGTAATATGATTCATTTGCAGCAAGCTAGCAATGAAGAAAAACGCGGATACAACGCTTTTGGTCAAAATATCCAAGTCTCAAGCCTAATTAATGCTGAAGAAAAGCAATGGTCATCCTCTCTTAAGTGGTATGACAGAAATGGCAAGACTGCAGCGACCAGTAACACCACGCATCATATTACAAGAATGCACCAAAATGCTTTCCAAGAAATAGAAAAACAAGAAGAGTTTGCCAATCCTTTAGACATTGCGCCTTCTCCAGCAATGTCGTTAGCTGAACTAGATGCAGCAATCATACGTTCTCCCTATCAGGATATCATCAAGGGATTCGAGTATGATTTATTAGGGCAAATACAACACGACAAGAAACTGAATATTATTTTGCAAGAAATAATAACTGATCCTAAGACTAAAATTTCAACAATTCAAGATGTGCATGTTGATGAAATCGTAAAAAGTTATCAATATAGTCCGACTCAAAATCGTATAGCGATTACATTCGCAAATGGAGCGACAAAGTATTTCTATTATGATGCGCGCAATATTAAAGTTGCTGAAACCGGTGTGCCTAGACCCGGGCTTGATGCGAGTAGTAATCCAATTGTTCTAGTGCCTCTTTCTAATTTTTCTGTCAATGAAATAGGACAAACTACATCTGCTATACACTACAGCCAGGGTGCGGCACCAGAAAACCTGAATGCATCAACTCTACCTAGTCCAATTCAACCTGCTTCTGATGATCAAAAAACAATATTTACTGCAGATAAACTCGATCGTCCTACCGGACATGTAGTTGATCCTGACAATTTAAATATAGCAACTTCACAAAAACGTAATCAAGGTGGACTTGTTACTGCTGATAGTGATGCAAACGGCAATATCACCCGGACATTCTATGATGAGAGAGGACAGAAGCGTTTTGTGATATCGCCAACGGGCGCAGTAAGTGAGTGGAAATACAATGCTTTTGGCAAAGCAGTAGAAACACGCCTATATGAGAATACTATTTTAATTAATACTATCAGTGACTCTTCTGATTTGAAACTAATAGAGGATAAAGTAAAAAATCTTCAGACTGTTAATGATAGTGTTTGTTATTACTTTTATGACGAAAATAATTCAGAACGTTTTCGTGCAACACTATTATATTGCCCTGATCAAAAAGTTATGAATGCTGTAGTCCATGAACAACGTTATGATTGTGCTTCAAGAGTAGCGCAAAGTATAGATTTCGCAAAAAAAATCAGTGGCAATAACATTGGGACCTTATCTACAAATGACCTCGCGCAGATTATGTCTTCTAATGCTAGCTCAGAAGACCGTCAAACCTATTTTATCCGTGATGCGGCAGGCCATGAGCGATTTATTATTGATCCTATGGGAGTTGTAACAGAACAGATTTTTGATCGTTATGATAATGTTATTACCTCTACTATATTCGCACAAGCCCTCTCGAACGCAGAAGAATTATCTAAGTTGACTTGTGATCAATTTGCTATAGTCATAAATAATCTTAAAAACCCAAAAGAAGACAGAACGACAGTTAAAGTTTTTAGAGGGAAAAATAAACTAGAATTCGTTGTCAGCCCAGAAAGATATGTCATTCGCAACGCTTACGATGCGGAAGAAAATAGTATTGGTTTAACGCGTTTTGCAAAACCAATAAATATTGTAGATCAAAATTATAATAGCTTGGTCTCAAAGTTGCATAATATTATTCCAGATCCAATAAATGATCGTACGATTATATTCAAATATGATAATGCAAATCAAAAAGTCCAAATGGCGGACGCATTGGGTAATGATGAAAAATATACTAATGATATTTTCGGCAATAAAATTAGAAAAATTGATAGAGGCGGATTTCTTTGGAAAACAATATGGGACAACGCCAATCGCCCTGTCAGTGAAATTTCACCTGAGCATCTAGTAACAACAGTAAAACTGGTAAATGGCAAATTAGTGCCCGATGAGAAACCAACCACGCTTGAACAGAAACGAGAGTTTGACAACGCCGGAAACACAAAAAAATTAACTGTCGCTTTTGGAACAGATAGCCAAAGATCCATTGAATCAAAATACGATGTGCAGAAACGTTTGATTGGAACAGTCATTCCTAAAGTTGCGATGGATGACCCAAATGCGCCATCTCAATTTGAGAATAGACCCGAGAAAAAAAGCGATGTCACAACAACACTCGTATTAAATACAAAAGGTCTAAAAATAGCTGAACAAAAAGAAAATCAATTCTGGACTTTTTATGTTCGCGATACATTGGGTCGAGTGGTCTATCAATTAGATCCTCTCAGTGAAACACTGTCACCCGACCTATGTGAGTATAAGGTGACTTATCAGGAATATGATTCATTTTCATCGGGCTCTACGAAGAAACAAATTACATACACCGCTACCATTCAAATAAATCCATCTCAATTTAATGAGAAAGGCATTTCTTTTGATACAGTTCAGAGTGCTATCAAAACTAGTCCAATGGACAAGGCAGTCTATAAGACATTTAATAAAAATGGCAAACTTATAAACGTAACTACCAATCCTATACACTGTTTTGATGTAGATGAAAAACATGCACTGACAAAGGATTTCAAAGGCTCAGAAATCCAAATGGAGAGAAATTCTTTTAATGAAGTCACACGGCATGCAGAGTCACAAGCTCCCGGTGTCTGGAAAGAGAAATTCTCATGGTATGACCGCGATGGGAATGTCAAAGCAGAGTGCAAATCATCGGGCAAAGTGAACGATGAGCCCACTTTTGAAGTTAATGTGATGACACATAATGCATTTAGCGAAGAGTGTAGTCGAACAGAATATGTAAATACTGTGAATGCTGTCAGCGGTAAATGGTCGTACGATGATCTAAAAAGCAAAATCAAGCCCATGTTAGGCATTGATCGTACCTTGGTGACTGAGTATGACTTACGTGGAAAGACAATAAGCGAAACACGTATGAATGTTCAGACCTACTCATTCTCAAAGGATGAAAATGGCCTACCCTTTTTAGAACAAGGCCCACTTAAAAATTTCTCTAAAGTATATAATTACAACACAAGAGGTCTGCAAACTACGGTCACACATGAAGACGAAAAGAGTAAAGAACATAAATTTTATGATTCATGTGGTAACAAAATTGCAGAAACAGGCGTCACCCGTGCAAGTTATACCGTCACTCCAGATGATAAACTTGCACCAGCTAGCTTGACTCCTTTAACGCAATATGGAATTGATGCTCATAACAAGCCTGTTAAAACAACTCGCTTTAAATTTGGAACAAGTGAGGTAAAAGATTCAAAAATATTACCTCTTCCTATAGCAAGCTCATCTGACGATCAACAAGAACTTGTCCTCACAGATAATCGCGGATTAGAAATATGCCATCAAGATCCAGAGGGTATATTACAAGGTACAACCTACAATGCGACTAAGAAAAGCATACGTCAGTTTTATCATTTAACCAGTTATGAAAATGGCGATAAAAAAACACATATGGATGAAACGCGCTGTGTCCGTGATGCCAGAGACAGAAAAATTCGTACTGAAATGAGACGAGATGACGGAATAATTGATAAAGAAACAATGAATTTTCGTTTCAATACATTTGATCAAGTCACTGCAGAAGATTTTGGTAAGGGTAATTGGGAAATATTTCATCGTTATGATTCTCAAGGCAATGAGTGGTGTAACAATGCAGATAAAGGCGTTAGTAAGATTGTTTTGCATAATTTAGGTGGCAAAGAAGTCGCACAAATTGTCTCATCTTCAAAGGATACGGATTCTAATCCAACAGATCTTAGAGACATCGATTATGATGATTTACCAAGATTATTAGAACCCTCTACTTTTCCTGTGGCCAATTTAGAGTTCACTCTAACGCAACTTGATTCAAAATCACGGATAATCGCTAAGATTTCTCCTGATTGCTTTCAAGCAAATCCTGTACAAAATATTCCTCTACAAATGCAAGTCATTCAGGGCATTGCTGAGAATAAAAAAACGGTTACATTAGCCTATCCTTACCCGCAAGAAAGTAATGTTGTTGCTAGGGAAATAGAGTTAAAGCCGGCAGGTCAACAAAATTACACTTTTTCCGTTCCAATCCTACAAGGTCAGAATGGATTATGTGTAGCTGATATTTCATCTTTACCCACTGATATTTATGAATATCAAATCAGTTATTATTTGCGCGATGATAAAAGTGATAGTGAAAAACCACTCTATCAAACTTTAGGTAAGGTACAATTTAATACGAATACTGTCCAGGGAAGTCAAAACGTTGTTGTCCATGTTCAACCAGGAAACTTGCTATATCTTTATGGCAATACACAAGGTGTAAATGCGATTAATTTACAGGGCTCAAATGGCACCAATCGCATAGTAGTACAGACTGATTTCAAAACAGGAGATTTGTTTGTCGATCTTAAGGAAGAAATCTCTGGTACTTATACCGTGATACCATTAACAGTAGATGGCAAAGCATTACAACAAAGTTTACCTTTCACTATTTACACAGAGCAGGAATCCAAATTACCTTTATCATATGAGATTTCATGTGCAGCCGAATTATTATTGACGAAAACAGGAGGTCAACTAAAACTAACAGTACCAAAAGACTTACAAAAAAAACCAATCACAATAAGAGGTACCTATTTAGGTGATGGTGTTTCTCATGATTTCAAGCAAGATTTGACTTACACGGAGGGATCTGGATATCAACTACAACCATTTGACCCGCTTGTGAGCACAATAGTTTCATTTACACTTGAAATTCATGTCAATGAAAATGAAATTTATACGATATATCAAAACGAACAGCCTTATCACAGCATTCTTAATCATAATGAGCATGATTGGGATGCCGTTGAACATCATGAAGCAAAACATGAACCGCATGATTGTGAAGATTTTGTAGATGTTGCACATATTGTCGGGGAGAATGATGATCCTACCAGGAATATTTCATTCCAACCTAAAACATTGCTGTATATCACTAAATCATCCATTGTCATATCTGACTCAAAATCAATTTTGTTCTACGATGTGAGCCTGGATCGATTAGCAAAATGGGATATTTTAGTTGTTCGTGATTCCACTGCTAGTGGCGTGATTGTTGATGTAACAGATCTTCCGCCAGGACAATATCCATTTAAATTTTCTGAGGAAGATGCAGAGCATATTTTTTCTATCACACATGGCTATGATGTGTATCCGAGTGATCCAGAACAAGACTCAGGACTTTCATCACAAAAAGTTGCTAGATATTTTAAACATGACAGATGGGATAACAAAACGAGTCAAATTGATAGCTTAGGTCATGCAACCAATTATCTCTACAATGATCAAAACAAAGTTGTCAAAAGTGAAGGTCCCATTATCTATGTGATGCTACCTAATCGCATAGGCATCAATGCGCGACCTACAACTTTAACGGCTTATACTGTTTTGGGATATAAAAATGCCGAGATGAATCCTAATGGCAATGTCAAATCCTTAAATATGAATGAGGCAGGGCAATCTTTGTCATTAGTTATAGGTTCAACCACCATCCGTACCAGCGCAATAGACGCACTGGATCGTGAAGTTGCATATGGCAATTCAAAAGGTGCCATTTGGCGTAAAACATTAAATCACAACAATCAAGTTACAGAGACTCGAGCACCTACAGGAAGAACACATTCCACAGAATATAATGAAATTAGATTACCGATTTCGGATACAAATGGCGCGGGCGAACAAGGATTGAATGGCTATGATGTGAATCAAAATATCGTAGTACGAAGAGAGGCCAATGGATTAACTTTCACAATGGAACATGATCGTAATCGTCAGTTATTACGCCGTAATATGCCTGATGATTATCATGAAGAGTGGCAGCGTGATGCATTTGGTACTGCACTTTATCATCTAGAATTAACAACATTGAGAAAAGATAAAGTTAATCCTACATGGACCATGCATGAATATAGATATAACCATAAGAAAGAATTGATCCAACATCTCACCTCCGGCGGTGATCACGGTGATTATATCCCAAATGCTAATGACGTTATGGATTTCATCACTAATAACATAGGCAAACTTTTTCAATCACCGCTAATTTGGAGATTATGGAAAAATATCGATAAATATCCACGCAACAAAACACCAAATCAAAATCTAGAATTTATCCGTAAAAACGGTAACTTGCTTCAAATCATTGATAATGCGATGAATAAAGTAATGAAATATACCTCTGACACAGAGAACCGTGCTACGGGTTGCGAACTATGGGTTAATGGTCGTCTTGTAGGTCAACAAAGTTTGACACTGAATGAAATGGGATACGCTATCAATCTCTATGATAATAATCTTAGCGTTAAGATAGAATGTGATGCAAATGGCAATCGACGTCATCAGGTTTTTTCTTTATTTATGCCAGAAAAAAACCTTTCATTAACAGATGAAACCTGGAATCAATTTGATGATGTCGAACGCATGACGTTTGAAGAACATCTGCAACATCCAGAAGAGAATTTATATTTCAAATATGAGAATAATTTGCGTGTGCAAGAGCAATCAACAACGTTGGAATACAATGATGATGAGCTATTAGCTGATACGTATGATGTTGGCACTCGCAAACATCTCACGCACAGCGATTATGATAATGCGAATCGTCAAACTGACCATGAGGATTTCACGGCTAATACCTGGAATCATAGAGAATATGTGCCAAAGACAGATTGGTTGCAAAAAGATACGCAAACTCAAGAAGGTAAAGGAGAAGTCTCTCGTTCTGAATACAGTCAGTTTATCTATAACGGATTACCTCTACATCAAAAAAATGTTTACGATGGAAAAGATTCAAAGCGAGATGAAATAGATCTCGAATACCG
>CAJCIZ010000265.1 GCA_903970525.1 Myxococcales bacterium
CCCAGGAAACAATAGCACAGGAAAATATGACGACACCGTTGAAATTTGCTAACCACGCTTGCAAGATCATGTGAGCTGACATAGCGTATAAAACATTTGTCAAAGCAACACTGGTTAAACCCGTTAAAATAAAACTATAAAAAATAAATTTTACACTCACCCATTTTTGATAAAAAACCAAAGTAGGACTAATATAACGATAACTTCCCCACAGGAGTAAAAAGGCTTGCACTGAAAAAATAATCGCACAAAGAAACGCTTGCATTATGCTCGCCCCTGCCAGCAGAAACGCAAGTACCGTTCCACAAGCAATTCCAGGCAACACACTATAGCCTCGCATAAACATAAATGCGCATGCGGTACCAGAGGCAAACCAAAGCGGCATAGGATGCGGCGTCACCGTGCTAAAACTCAATCCTATATATTGCAACAAAAAGACTAGGATATTTTCAGACACTAAACGTTGATAAAAGATTTTTTGATTGTATTTTGCCAAGTTAGATTGTAAAAATAGCGGATGTTGACTCACGATTGTTTTCATTCGCTGCCAACTGTCAGCTTGTGATGGTGTGCACGGACTAGCCATAAATTGGCGCTTCGTTCTGATTAATTATGCGGTATAAATACCATCGCTATAATGTATAAAATTAATAAAGTAGCAATAGGCAAAATAATAAATCCAAAGATATTAAAAAACTGGATGCGATTTTCTTCAGATTTGTAAAATAATTTCTTTAATTTATTTAGCATAAATATTCCATTTTGTGATCAATATTATTATAACTTTTTGTCGACCGTACGCAAGCCATATATTTGATTGTATTTTATCAAGTTAGGCTGTCAAAATAGCGCATATATCAATTGAGCGCTACACTATGATAAATCAATCTCTGTTATGCCAGCAATATTTGAATATTGTGTATCAAAATGCACAAACTCAGTATGCAACGCATGCTATCTCTGAGACATATGGCGAAATACTGTATTCTGGGGTTGATAAGCTGTTATCAAATGTCGCACTGAAGGAACAAGATGTTTTTGTGGATTTGGGATCGGGGTTAGGGAAGTTGCTTTTACAAGTGTTTTTGAAATCTTCCGTGGGAAAAGCAATTGGGATAGAACTTGCATCAGAGTTGCATCAGCAAGCATTATTGGCAGCAGATAAAGTTCAACATGAATTGCCTGGATTTTTTTCAAATCAAAGACAGCTAGAATTTTTGCAAGGGAATTTTTTAGAAATTCCTTTTATGGAAGCCAGCGTAATGTTGCTGGGATCACCTTGTTTTGGTGTGAAATTATTGGAAGAACTAGGTGAGATCTTCAATAGAGTGCCCGGGTTGCATACAGTGATGAGTTTACGGCCTATTCCTAATTTACAGCGATTGCGGTTTAAAAAAGCAATACGTGTGGAGTGTTCTTGGGATTCAGCGCTTTGTTATATCTATCAGTAAGACAAAGTAAAATCAAAGCTTCCTATGCAACAACACTGGAAAATCCTGGCGCAGCTGATGCAAGTAATCTAAATGAATTTCTGCCACAATCACACCCGTATCTTGTGCTAAAGACGCTTTGACATCACCCCACGGATTCACAATCATGCTGTGACCGAAAGTCTTTCTGCCATTAGGATGTATGCCTGTTTGACACGCCGCAACTACATAAGCTAAATTCTCAATCGCTCTCGCTTTGACTAACACATCCCAATGCGCAGCACCCGTTGTATAAGTAAACGCAGTGGGTACCGCAATAATTTCCACATCTTGCGCATGCATGCGGCGAAATAATTCTGGGAATCTTAGATCATAACAAACTGCCAATCCTAAACGTCCAAAAGGTGTTTGTACAACAACAACTTTATCGCCGGGTTCTATAGATTTAGATTCAGCATAATTTTCTTGGCTAGCACGAAGGTGAGCATCGAATAAATGTACTTTGTCATAGCGTGCAACTTGTTCGCCTTTATCATTAAAAACCAAGCAAGCCGCTCGAACACGATTTTTATCTGCAGGAATTGCAATAGGAATCGTGCCACCGACTATCCACATTTTATGTTGCGACGCTTGGTTCTGTAAAAAATCTTGAATGGGACCATGCCCCATCACTTCGCTACATTTTAATTTATCACCTTGCTGCATTTCCATGATGGCAAACATTTCTGGCAACACCGCCATATTCGCACCTTCTGCCGCCGCTCGCGCGAGAAAGTCTTTCGCCATGTTTAAGTTTTCAGTCACATCTTGTGTCGATGTCATTTGAATACAAGCAATGCGTGGCTGCATAAGCAATCCTTTGTTAGATGACAATTGAATCTTTTACAGCATTCATAATAGCACGTTGAGTCACTTCTGCTGCTATAGTCCCTATCATTAACTCTGAAGCGGCTTCTTCACCGACAGAAACACTAAAAACAATATCACCATCATAGCGTGTAAAGACTGGCGAGATCGCACGACCCATGCCAGCAACAGCCATTTTTGCAATACGCTTTAATTCTGCTTTTGAAAATTTTGCATTAGTGAATATCGCAACCAATGTCGTGTTAGCCGTCGGTGCACGCTCTTCTTCATGACCTGAAATTAATCGTGCAGCACAATCTGCAAATTTTCCATCCGCAGATTTCGCGCCTGCAACAATGTTTCCTTTTGCATCGCGCACATCACCAACGCTATTCACTACTGCATACGCTAACACTTTCACACCATTCGCTAATTGAATTTCTGCACGCCCTATTCCGCCACTCATACGCTTTGCGGGATGAG
>CAJCIZ010000266.1 GCA_903970525.1 Myxococcales bacterium
ATTATCCTCACAGCAACCTGATGCGAATGTTGAACGTCGTGGCCCTGCGCGTGACGCTGCGTTTGATGGCGCAGGCAATCCTTCGCAAGCTTGCGTGGGTTTTGCAAAATCCTGTGGTGTGACGCCGGATAAATTAATTACCATCAAAAATAAACAAGGTGAATGGGTAGGCTTTCAGCAAGTTGTGTTAGGCAAGACTGTACAAGAATTAATGCCTGCGATAGTGCAAGATGCGCTGGCAGCTTTACCCATTCCAAAACGTATGCGCTGGGGCAGCAACACGGTTGAGTTTGTGCGTCCAGTGCATTCTGTTATTTTGCTCTATGGCAATACGGTCATTGATGCAGAAATTTTAGGCTTAAAAACCGGTCGCATCACCGCAGGTCATCGTTTCCATTGTAAAAAACCTATTAGTATTTCTAAGCCGGCTGCTTATCTGAAGCGTTTAGAGAAACCAGGGTTTGTTATTGCCGATTTTGAAAGACGCAAAAAAATCATACGCGAACAAATTCATGCAATGGTGGATACCTTAGGCACTCAAGCGCACGCATTAGTCAGTGAAGAGTTATTAGATGAAGTCACAGGATTGGTAGAGTGGCCTGTTGCTATCTTAGGCGATTTCGATCAGCGTTTTTTGAGCGTGCCGTCTGAAGCTTTAATTTCTGCTATGCAAGATCATCAGCGTTATTTTGCAATTGTTGATGCAGAAGGCAAGTTGTTACCACATTTTATTGCGATTACAAATATTGAAAGCCGTGATATGCAACAAGTCATTGCGGGAAATGAACGCGTTTTACGTGCGCGATTATCAGACGCGGCATTCTTTTATGAAACAGATAAAAAACGTCCGTTGGAAAAAAGATTAGATGATTTGAAAGAAGTGGTGTTTCAAGCCAAGCTTGGCACGCTATACAATAAAGCGCAGCGCTTAGCTAAGCTCGCCGCATTCATCGCAAAACAAATGCATGCCAAAGAGCAAGATGCTGAACGTGCGGGATTATTAGCAAAAACAGATTTGACCACCGACATCGTAAAAGAGTTTCCCGAGTTGCAAGGGACAGCCGGTTATTATTATGCGATGCATGATAAAGAACAGTCAGAAGTTGCCGCTGCAATTCGTGATCAATACAAGCCACGTTTTTCTGGCGATACCTTGCCTGCAACACCGTTAGGCAATGTGCTTGCCTTGGCGGATAGATTGGATACGTTGCTGGGGGCGTTTGGCATCAATCAAGTGCCAACCGGTGATAAAGATCCTTTCGGGTTGCGTCGCGCGGCGTTAGGCATCTTACGCATCTTAATTGAAGAACAAATAGATTTAGATTTGGTTCCGCTGCTTCAGCAGGCTTTAGAAGGTTATGATCGCAAATTAGAAAATCCAGAGGTTGTGCCGCAAGTATTGCAATTTATTTTAGAACGCTTAAAGCCCTGGTACCAAGAACAAAATATTAATCCAGATGTGTTTGCAGCTGTTTCAGCATTAGGTATCACGCGTCCTTATGATTTTCATAGACGCATACAAGCTGTGCAAGCCTTTAAGCAATTACAAGATGCAGAATCACTGAGTGTAGCAAACAAACGCGTCAGTAATATTTTAATGAAATATGAAGATCAAATTTCTCTACAATCTATCGATGAAAAATTATTTGAAGCTGATGCTGAAAAAGAACTCGCTACACAGTTAGAAAATCTCAGCCAACAAATCGCTCCCTTGTATCGTGAGGCGCGTTATGTAGACGTGTTGTCACAGTTGTCACATTTGCGCCAACCCGTCGATGAATTTTTCGATAAAGTCATGGTGATGACAGAAGATAAGTCGCGTCGCGAAAATCGCATCTTAATGCTCACCAAATTGCGCGCTTTATTTTTGCAAGTCGCTGACATTGCATTGTTGCAAACGAGATAAGCATGCC
The DNA here is from genome assembly GCA_903970525.1 of Myxococcales bacterium. GTDB lineage: Bacteria > Pseudomonadota > Gammaproteobacteria > DSM-16500 > DSM-16500 > UBA5158. The sequence continues at coordinate 1,914 of CAJCIZ010000266.1, forward strand.
TTTTATTATTTTGGATCGCGATGGCGTGATTAACGATGATTCGGATGACTATATAAAATCACCCGAAGAATATCATCCTATTCCAAGTAGCCTCGAAGCCATCGCCACATTAAATCGCGCGGGGTATTGCGTATTGGTGGTGTCTAATCAGTCGGGTATAGCGCGTGGATTATATGATCTTAAAACATTGCAGCGTATTCATGACAAATTACATCGCTGCTTAGCAGAGGTTGGCGGCAAGATAGAAGAAATCTTTTTCTGTCCGCATCATCCGGATGATCATTGTCTGTGTCGCAAGCCAAAGACAGGATTGTTTCAACAAATTCAAGAAAAGTATGAGATTAATTTGGCAGAAACATTTTTTGTTGGCGATACGATGACAGATGTGCAGGTGGCTGAGGTGGTGGGATGTATGCCGATATTAGTCATGACAGGTAAAGGTAAAAAGATGTTAGAAAAATATCCGGAGTTGTTGGCTATCCGACGGTATGAAGATTTAGCGAGTTTGGTTCGGGAAATCACAGGTATTAAACCATGAAAAAAATATCCAAACTAAAATATGTAAGCTTATTCATGCGCTCACTGATTTTTTCAGTTTTTATGATGGTTTTTACGATGTTTTATAGTTTTATCTGTCTGATGACCTATCCGTTGCCCATTCATTACCGCTGTAAAACAGTGGGTCTTTGGTCGCGCATCATTGTGGGTGCGCTAAAACTGATTTGCGGTGTCAATTTTCGCATAGAAGGACGTGCCAATATCCCGCCTCATGACAATGCGATTATCATGAGCAAGCATCAATCGACGTGGGAAACTTTTTTTATGCAATATTATTTTAGAGATGTTGCTATTATTGCAAAGCGCGAATTACTTTGGGTGCCATTTTTTGGTTGGGGGCTTGCGGTGACGGGCCCTATTACAATTAATCGTAGTCAAAAATCTTCAGCGATGACACAGATTATTCAAAAAGGCCGACAATTTTTAGCAGCCGGTCGCTGGATTTTAGTTTTTCCTGAAGGCACGCGCATCGCATCAGGACAAGTTGGAAAATATCATATCGGTGGCGCAAGACTGGCGGCTGAGACAGGATATCCTATTCTCCCTATTGCACATAATGCAGGGCGTTATTGGCCGAAACGCGGCTTTATTAAAATGCCAGGCACGATTCATGTTGTGATTGGCCCAATCATTGAAGTAAAAGACCGTAAAGCAGATGAGCTTTTGGCCTTAACAAAAGACTGGATAGAAGAAACCATGACAAGGATTGATAAAAAATAATTATGCGTCTAGCTTTTTGTCTTTTTAAATTTTTTCCATATGGTGGTTTGCAAAGAGATTTTTTGCGCATTGCCAGAGAATGCTTGAAACGTGGGCACATGATTGATGTCTATGTCATGCATTGGGAAGGCAAATATGAGCCGGGTCTTGCTGTGCGCGTCTTTCCCGCGCAAGGGATACGAAACCATACGCGCAGACAAAATTTTGTCAAACGCATTCAACAATCTTTATCCCAAGGAAAATACGACCTCATCGTCGGATTTAATAAAATGCCGGGTTTAGATGTGTATTATGCGGCAGACACTTGTTATCAAGCGAAAGCACGTCAGCAGCATAGTTGGTGGTATCGCTGGACGCGACGTTACAGACAATCAGTTGCTTTTGAAGAAGCGGTATTTTCTCCGCATGTCAAAACAGAAATATTATTATTATCATCCGCGCAGCAAGCTGAATTCATGACTTTTTATCACACCCCTGAAAACAGATTTCATTTGTTGCCGCCCGGTATTGGTAAAGACCGTATTGTTCCACCGGATGCGCCACAAATTCGTAACGCAGTGCGCAGCGCCTATAGTATTGGAGAAAAAGAATTTCTCTTGCTCATGGTAGGATCAGGGTTTAAGACCAAAGGATTGGACCGTGCAATATTAGCTTTAGCGGCTTTGCCACAAGACATCAGAGAAAAAAGTCGTCTGTTGGTGATAGGCAAAGATCACGCCAAGCAATTTGTGCGTCAGGCAAAAAAATTAAACATTGCAAATAGAGTCTTGTTTTTAGGGGGTCGCGATGATGTGCCGCGCTTTTTATTAGCGGCAGATATTTTGTTGCATCCCGCTTACAATGAAAATACTGGCACAGTGATACTAGAAGCGATTGTGTCAGGCTTGCCTGTGCTCACGACAGATGTTTGTGGTTACGCGAGTTATGTGCAAGAAGCCAGTGCGGGCATTGTGTTGTCTTCCCCTTTTCAGCAAGAACAATTGAATCGTGCGCTATTGGAAATGTTAGTCTCTGAAGACAGAGATACTTGGAAAACGAATGCGCTGGTGTTTGCAAGACACGCGGATATTTACAGTCTGCCAGAGCGGGCAGTCAGTCTTTTAGAATCATTTAGGTGAGCCGTGTATTTGAGCATGGATTCAAAAATAAAAAAATATTTTAGTCCGAAGCAAGATCTCTTCGATCAAATCATGATGATGCGCGGAGAAGTGTTTCGTGAATTAGACAATCGTCGCACGCAGCGTATTACGCTAGGAAACAAGCAATATTTTTTGAAACAGCATTTCGGTGTGGGCTGGAGAGAAATATTCAAAAATTTATTGCAGTTACGTTTGCCAGTAATCAGTGCGAAAAATGAATGGTGTGCGATTCAGCGCTTAGATCAGCTCGGTGTGGCGACTATGCATTTAGCAGGCTATGGCAGCAGGGGAAAAAATCCCGCGCGCAAGCAATCATTTTTGCTCACGGATGAATTAACACAAGTCATTAGTTTAGAAGATTTTTGTAAAAATTGGCGAGAAGAACCGCCTGCTTTCCTGCGTAAAAGAAAATTAATCAAAGAGGTCGCGCGTATAGCGCGTACCTTACATGAAAATGGCATGAACCATCGCGATTTCTATATTTGTCATTTTTTATTAGATACGGTTTCATTGGATAAGATTTATTTGATTGATTTGCATCGAGCGGAAATCCGCCGGCGCACACCAGAGCGTTGGATTGTTAAAGACTTGGCTGGTTTGTATTTTTCCAGCAAAGATATCGGTTTAACAGCACGGGATTTATGGTATTTTATGCGTGAATACGCTCAGCAGCCGTTGCGTAAAGTTTTAAACAAGAACTCATTATTATGGAAAAAGGTGAGACATCGTGGCGATAAACTCTATCATGACGAACATTAAATTTTCTCAATACTCTAAAGAAACAACCTGGCGCAACTTGCAGCAAGCGAGTCTTGCGACACTGAAGCCCTTCCAGCTGCAGTTGATGGATAGTGAGCAACCTTTGTATTGCGAAGAATTTGTGCGTGTGTTGCCCGGCAAGCGTTTGGTAGCTTTCGGTCATTGGGCAGGCAAAGAAGTGGTGGCTAAATTATTTTTTGCACCACGCCAAGCGACGCGTCACATTGCGCGTGATGTGCAAGGCATTAATGGATTGAAGACAGCGGGTGTGCTAACGCCGACGATTTATTTTCAAGGTGTTTCGCAAGATAAACATATACAAGTCTTACTCTTTGAGCGCATTAAGGGCTTAGGACTTGATGATATTTGGCGGTTGAAACAAGACGTAGAAGAAGTGTTGCCGCTGATGCATGCGGTTACCTTAGAGTTAGCGACACAACATGTGTTAGGCATTTTGCAACATGATTTACATTTTAAGAATTTTTTAATTAAAGGTAAAAATATTTATACCTTGGATGGCGGAGAAGTTGAGATATCTCACACACCCTTAGATAAAAAAGAGAGTCTCAATAACTTAGGTTTATTCTGCGCGCAGCTAGGCGTAGAGGCAAAAGGATTGATGCAAATTTTATTTCAAACCTATGCAAAATCCCGAGGGTGGCTTATTAAAAAACAAGATATCGATGATTTGAAATCAGCCATGTTAAAACACAGCAAAAAACGCTGGAAAAACTTTCGTAAAAAAATCATGCGCACGTGCTCTGCGTTTGTTCGTGTGAATCGTTCTACGGGTATCACGCTCTATGATAGAAGTTATGAGTCAGTCGATTTATTGAATTGTTTGAAAAATCCAGACACTGTTTTTTCAGCGACTGATACCGTGATGTTAAAAGAAGGCCGTTCAGCAACTGTTGCGAAAATTTATTTAAAAGGTAAGCCTTATGTGATGAAGCGGTACAATATTAAAAACGCTACACATGGGCTACGCCGGAGCCTGCGCGCGACACGTGCTGCGATGGGTTGGCAATTAGGTCAACATTTAATATTGATGGGTGTTGCGACAGCGAAACCGATTGCCTTTATCGAGAAGCGATTTTTAGGCTTGCGCGCAAGGTCATATCTATTAATGGAGTATATTGAAGGTGAAAACGCAGGTGAATTTTTTGCGCACGATGATGAAAATGCTTTGCCCATGGCAAAAAAAATTGTGACCTTGTTCGAGAATTTAGCACAATTAAATTTAACCCATGGCGATTTGAAAAAAACAAATATTTTAATGAGAGATCATACGCCCGTTTTCATTGATTTAGATGGCATGAAAGAACATCGTACCAAGCTTGGATTTAAACGCGCTTTTCAACAAGAAATGAAACGATTTATGTTAAATTGGCGTAATCAGCCTAAAACATATAAGCTATTTGAAGAATTGTTAAATCAATAGTAATAAAAAGGAATTTATTATGCCGCAACTCAAAAACGCTGCCCTATTCCGCCAACAATGTTTCATCAACGGCCAATGGATAGACGCTGATAGCAAAAAAACATTCCCCGTCACCAATCCTTTCGATAATAGTATCTTAGGCCAGGTTCCAGAGTGCGGTGCTGCAGAAACGCGTCGTGCGATTGAAGCAGCTAATGCAGCATGGCCCGCTTGGCGTGCGCTCACAGCCAAACAACGCGGAGATCTCATGTGGCGTTGGGCTGAATTGATTCGTGAAAACAAAGAAGATTTAGCAGTGTTGATGACATTAGAGCAAGGCAAGCCTTTAACGGAGTCACGCGGTGAAGTTGATTATGGTAATTCGTTTGTTGAATGGTTTGCTGAAGAAGGTCGTCGTGTTTATGGTGATGTGATTCTTTCTAACAAACCTAATCAACATTTGCTTGTGATCAAGCAACCTGTTGGTGTCGTCGCAGCGATCACGCCTTGGAATTTCCCCGTTGCTATGATTACAAGAAAGATTTCACCCGCACTTGCTGCAGGGTGTCCTGTGGTGATCAAGCCCGCAGGAGAAACACCTTTTTGTGCTTTAGCATTGGCAGCATTAGCAGAACAGGCTGGTATTCACGCTGGCGTGCTGAATGTTATCACAGGAATTTCCTCAAAAATCGGCGGAGAAATGACCGCGAATCCATTAGTTCGCAAAATGTCGTTCACTGGCTCTACCGCAGTTGGTAAATTGTTAATGAAACAATGCGCTGACACGATGAAAAAGCTCTCCTTAGAGTTGGGCGGCAATGCGCCCATGATTATTTTTGATGATGCTGATTTAGAAGCTGCTGTACAAGGCACTATCGCTTCAAAATTTAGAAACACAGGACAAACCTGTGTTTGCGCAAATCGCATTTATGTGCAAGATAAAATTTATGATGTGTTTTCACAAAAATTATTAGCCGCCGTGAAAAAGCTTAAAGTCGGCAATGGCATAGATGAAGATGTACAGCAAGGGCCTTTAATCAATGCTGATGCGATTAAAAAAGTAAAATCACACATTGCTGATGCCATTGCCAAAGGCGCAAAAATTCTCTGCGGTGGTGAGCAGGGCAAATTAGGCGGCTTATTTTTCGAGCCAACAATTTTAGTTGATGCGAATGCAACGATGATAGTCGCGAAAGAAGAAACATTCGGTCCTGTTGCGCCATTATTTCATTTTAAAACAGAAGAAGAAGCGATTCGTTTAGCGAATGATACGGAATTTGGTTTGGCATCGTATTTTTACAGCCAAGATATTCATAGAATTTGGCGTGTATCAGAGGGCTTAGAATACGGCATGGTGGGTGTTAACACTGGCATCATCTCAACAGAAGTCGCACCGTTTGGTGGTGTGAAAGAATCTGGTATGGGAAGAGAAGGTTCTAAGTATGGGATTGAGGAGTATCTTGAGATTAAGTATCTCTGCATAGAATAAATGACTGTCATAGCATCCCTTATCACTCGTCATTGCTTTGCTCGCGCTCGCAATGACAGCTACTCAATTTCAAACTTAATCCCTTGCGCTAATGGTAATGCTTTACTCCAATTAATCGTATTAGTCTGCCTTCGCATATAAGCCTTCCAAGCATCTGACCCTGCCTCACGCCCACCGCCTGTATCCTTCTCACCACCAAAAGCACCACCAATTTCAGCGCCAGACGTCCCAATGTTAATATTCGCAATCCCGCAATCACTCCCGCGCGCAGATAAAAACAATTCCGCGTGCTGTAAATCATTCGTAAAAAGCGCAGACGATAATCCTTGTTTCACATTATTATGCAACGCAATCGCGTCCTCAAATTTTTGATATTTCATGACATATAAAATCGGCGCAAACGTTTCACGCTGTACAACATCCCATGTGTTTTCT
>CAJCIZ010000267.1 GCA_903970525.1 Myxococcales bacterium
AATCCCGTCGTAGGCTCATCTAACAAATATAAAGTCTGCCCCGTATCCCGACGCGATAATTCTTTCGCTAATTTGATACGCTGCGCTTCACCACCCGACAATGTTGTAGCACTCTGACCTAAACAAAGATATGACAAGCCTACATCAATCAATGTTTGTAATTTACGTGCCACCACAGGAATAGGATCAAAAAACACGCGCGCATCTTCAACGGTCAATTCCAATATTTGCTGAATATTCTTTCCTTTGTATGTCACTTCTAATGTTTCACGATTGTAACGCTTACCCTGACAAATATCACAAGTCACATAAACATCGGCAAGGAAATGCATTTCAACTTTCAACAAACCATCACCCTGACAAGCTTCACAACGACCGCCTTTCACATTGAAACTGAATCGTCCTGGTTCATAACCCCGTGAACGCGCTTCTTGTGTACCCGCAAATAATTCACGAATCGGTGTAAACAAACCCGTATACGTTGCAGGATTGGATCGCGGTGTACGACCAATTGGACTTTGATCAATTTCAACGACTTTATCTAATTGATCTAATCCCAAGATTTCATCAAACGGGGCCGGTTCACGCTGACTAGCGCCATTCAATCGTTTCGCAGCAATTGGCGCTAACGTATCATTGATTAAAGTTGATTTTCCAGAGCCTGACACACCGGTGATACAAGTCATCAATCCAATTGGAATATCGACATTGATCTGACGCAAATTATTTCCTTTCGCCCCTCTAATGGAAATCATTTTTTTCGGATTCACACGGCCGCGTGTTTTTGGCACAGCAATTGATTTTTTACCGGAAAGATATAATCCTGTTTGCGATTTAGGATTTTGCATAATCATTTTAGGCGTGCCTTCAGCGACAATTTCACCGCCATGCACACCGGCGCCAGGCCCCATGTCTACCACATGGTCTGCGCTTAAAATCGCTTCTTCATCATGCTCAACCACAATCACGGTATTACCTAAATCACGCAAATGATGTAATGTTTTTAACAAGCGTGTGTTATCGCGCTGATGCAAACCAATCGATGGCTCATCTAAAATGTACATAACGCCAACTAAACCCGCACCAATTTGACTTGCCAAACGAATGCGTTGCGCTTCACCCCCAGACAATGTATCGGCGCTACGCTCTAAACTTAAATAATCTAACCCTACGTTCACTAAAAAGCTCAAACGGCTTATTAACTCTTTCACAATTTTTGACGCAATTTCACCGCGAGCACCGGGTAAATTTAATTTTTCAAAAAATTCTTTCGCTTGATCGATAGGTAATGCAGCAATAGCGGGTAAATTCGTATCAGCCACATAAACATGTCGCGCAGCTTTATTTAATCGAGAGCCGTCACAGGTATCGCAAGGTTTAGACGATAAATATTTACTTAATTCTTCACGCACCATTTCAGACTCTGTTTCACGATAACGACGTTCCATATTAGGAATCACGCCTTCAAAAGGCGCTTGCTTGGTGAAAGTCCTACCCTCTTCACTGCGATATTGAAATTTCACTAAATCAGTTTCACTACCATATAAAATAATATCTTGGATTTTTTTGGATAATTTATTAAATGGTAAATCCATATCGAATTTAAAATGTTTCGCGAGCGAACACAGCATTTGAAAATAATAATTCGTGCGCTTGTCCCAGCCGCGAATCGCGCCTTCTGATAAACTTAATTTCGCATTCACCACTACTAAATCACGATCGAAATTTTGTTTGATACCTAAACCATCACATGTTTGACAGGCGCCTGCGGGATTATTAAATGAAAATAAACGGGGTGTTAATTCTGCTAAGCTGTATCCGCAATCGGGGCATGCAAATTTCGATGAAAAAACCCGAGGCGCTTTTTTCGGTTCATCCATAAAACCAATAGCCGCTAATCCATCGGCTAAGCGTAGCGCCGTTTCAAAAGATTCTGCTAAACGCAATCTAACATCAGGGCGAACTTTGATGCGATCGATGATAACTTCTATGGTATGTTTTTTTCTTAAGTCGAGTTTAGGTGCTTGGTCTAACTCAACAACGACATCATCAATACGCGCGCGCACAAAACCTTGACTACGTAATTCTTGAATCAATTGTAGATGTTCGCCTTTGCGTTCACGCACAACCGGTGCGAGCACCATGATTTTTGTGTCTTCGGGTAATGCTAAAACTGTGTCTACCATTTGGCTGACGGTTTGTGCTTCTAAAACATGATTGTGTTCGGGGCAACGGGGTTGACCGACTTTTGCGAAGAGCAAACGTAAGTAATCATGGATTTCTGTGATCGTACCCACTGTTGATCGCGGATTGTGCGAAGTGGATTTTTGTTCAATAGAAATCGCTGGCGATAAACCTTCAATGTGATCGACGTCCGGTTTTTCCATCATGGAAAGAAATTGACGGGCGTAGGCGGAGAGTGATTCCACATAACGACGCTGGCCTTCGGCGTATAGAGTATCGAACGCTAACGAAGATTTCCCTGAACCTGACAAGCCGGTGATGACGATTAATTGGTCACGTGGCAAGGTGAGATTGAGGTTTTTGAGGTTGTGGGTGCGTGCGCCGCGGATTTGGATTTCTTTCATAGTGTTTGGGTTCTAATAATAATTGAAGGGGGATGATTATATAGGAAAGTAGGGGCTGGGGATACCCTTCCCGTGCTAATCAATTAGCTGTAACCCCTACTGTCACCCCCCACTGTCACCCCGCAAAATTCTTGTCCTCCGGTGCAGAGAAGAACACTGCTGTATCACAAGAATTTGTGCGGGGCCTGGTAGCGAGCTATTGAAGTACTTGTTAAGGCTGCTAACCAGACCCCGCACAAATTTTCGTGAATCTTCTGCGATCTTCTCTGCCCCGGAGGACAAGAATTTTGCGGGGTGACAGTTAGGCGTAACAGCTTTCTCCTTGACTTATCTCAAGCAATTGTTTAAATTTTCGCCTCCCCCGTAGCAGAGCCAACCGCTTCAAGGAATGCTAAATGTCCTCAGAAAAAATGACCCCCCAAGAACGCCGCGCTGCCAGCTCTCTCGCTGCCATCATGTCTTTACGCATGCTGGGATTATTCATGATCCTGCCTGTTTTCTCTCTCTATGCGCATGAATTATCAGACGCCACCCCATTTCTCATCGGTATCGCGATGGGGGTTTATGGTTTAACGCAAGGCTTGTTTCAAATTCCATTCGGCATGCTCTCCGATCATTGGGGACGTAAGCGTATCATTACGCTAGGATTAATTATTTTCATGATCGGCAGCATGACGGCTGCCTGCTCACATTCTATTTATTCCATGATACTCGCACGCGCACTACAAGGCGCAGGTGCCGTAGGCAGCACGATTATTGCTTTGATCGCTGATCTCACCCGTGAAAATCAACGCACGAAAGCCATGGCGATCAATGGCATTACGATTGGTATTTCATTTTCACTGGCAATGATTTTAGGCCCTGTATTTGCTGCTTGGTTAGAAGTGAGCGGGATTTTTTGGTTAGCAGCAGGCTTAAGCGTCATTGGCATTCTTGTTTTATTTATAGGAGTGCCTAACCCTCAACACAGTAGTTTTCATAGCGATGCTGAGCCTGAGCCCGCGCAATTTTTAAAAATATTATTGAAGCCACAACTGGCTTTATTAAATAGTGGCGTATTTTTATTGCACGCCATTTTTACAGCAAGCTTCGTTATTATTCCGATTAGTTTAAATAACAACGCTGATCTGGCGAGCCAACAACAATGGATATTGTATGTGCCTGCACTGCTGCTCGCCTTTGGTGCGACCTTGGTGATGATTATGACGGCTGAGAAAAAACATCAAGTGAAGCAATACTTTATCGCAAGCATTGCGATTTTAGCGGTTGCAGAAGCCATACTCGCACTTTGGCCACATAGTGTACTCTTATCTGCGCTAGGCTTATTTTTCTTTTTCACTGGGTTTTCATTGTTAGAAGCTTTTCTACCCTCTTGGGTCTCGCGTGCTGCTCCAAAATCGCGCAAAGGCACTGCATTGGGAATCTATTCTAGTTCGCAATTTCTTGGTATCTTTGTGGGTGGTACGCTAGGCGGCTGGTTATTTGGTGCGTTTGGGTTGTTGGATGTCTATTTATTTTGTATCGCGCTTGCGTTAATATGGCTACTTCTTGCGTTTGGCATGAAGCACCCACCGTATTCTACATCTCGCAAACCTTAATCCTGCATTAACGACACACTACTGTACAACACTAATTTTAGGAGCAATACCATGGCAAAAGGCAGCGTTAACAAAGTCATTTTAATCGGCAACTTAGGAAAAGATCCTGAAGTCCGTTACACACCCAACGGTTTAGCTGTTGCAAATATTACAATTGCAACCTCTGAAGTTTGGAAAGATAAACAAAGCGGTGAAAACCAAGAACGCACAGAGTGGCATCGTGTGGTGATGTATAGCCGTTTAGCTGAAATCACTGGCGAATATTTACGTAAAGGTTCAAAAGTTTTTATCGAAGGTCGTTTACAAACACGTAAATGGCAAGATAAAAATTCCGGACAAGATCGTTACACCACAGAAATTGTTGCTGAAACATTAGAAATGTTAGGCAAAGCAACTGGCGGCGGCGCATCACAAGGTGAAGCACCTGCTGCGATGGAAAAATCAGCTGATGCATCACAAGCTGAACCTGTTGATAGTTTTGATGATGATATTCCGTTCTGATGTAAGCAACTACTGTCATCCCCGCGCAAGCGGGGATCCAGTCATAGTATGTCGCTCAGTTTGAAATAGATTCCCGCCTGCGCGGGAATGACAGCTTTTTCACCCACTCTCTTGTCCGCCACAACGCAACAATCAACCCCAGTTTCTTTGCTTATTTGGCCAAAATGATCTATACTAGTCTTAGACTAGTCTATCTGGAGTGATTTATCATGCACAGCAATAACATCGGCGCATATGAGGCAAAAACACATTTTTCTGCTTTGTTAGAGAAGGTTGAAAAAGGAGAACAATACATCATCACTAAGCACGGCCATCCCGTTGCAAAGCTCGTGCCCATCACACGTATTGATAATCTAGCTATTAGTGAAAACATCAAAAAACTTAAAGCCTTTAGTAAAGGTAATACGCTTGGAATGGATTGGAAAACGCTACGCGATGAGGGGCGACGATAATGGATTTTGTATTAGACGCATCGATTACTCTTTCATGGTGCTTCGAAGATGAAAGCACGCCAGCTGCCATTGCTATTATGGAAAGTCTGGCAACCAAGACTGCTCATGTTCCTGAATTATGGAGTTTAGAAATAGGCAATATCTTAGTTGGCGCCTCACGAAAGAAAAGACTCACTTATGCTAAAATGGCTGAATTTTTAGAATTGATCGAAAATCTTAATATTCAAACTGATCATGAGACATCCGCGCGAGGATTTCATGAAATTATCTCACTTGCGTATTCCGAGCATCTTACAACTTATGATGCTGCCTATCTTGAACTTGCAATGCGCTTAGGTTTGCCACTTGCCACAAAAGATAACGAATTGCGCAAGGTTGCCAAACGACTTGGGGTCGAATTACTTAACAACTGATTAACGAATAACAGCTTCTATCTTCTCTTCACCCACTCTCTTGTCGGCCACAACGCAACAATCAATCCTGGAATCACCAACAACGATGTCGCAGAAATAAAATAACACACATCGCCATAACGATATAATCCTGACGATCCAAAAAATCCAAATAAGATAAACACACTGATGATCATTAAACTTGCTTTCAATCCAGTTGAAATCAGATTTAAATGATGAAATGCTGAAACCATTGTTCTCGTGAAAAAATAATAAATCAATAGAGCAACAATATAACCGCCTACACTATAAATCCACCAAGGAGAAATCCCTGAACCCAAAATAAAATTCGCCACATCTCCATGCGTGCCAAATGTTCTCACTGGCACATAATCATAAAAATTTCCAAGATTCATCAAATTAAATAAGAATAAAAAATAATAAAGCACTGGGCGTTGCTGTACGTATTTCATCGCTAACAAGCACAAGGATAAAATATACATCAACCCATTAGCGATACCCATGCCCGCAAATGCAATGAGTGCGACATGGTAAGGATGGCCGGCTGATAAGATTAAACTATAGTTAACATTTTCATCCATATTGGCTAGTAGTAATAAATTCTCCAGCCCCGTACCGCCGTATTTTAACGCTAGCGGATTGGCTTTATCACCCAATGCCCATGCCATGAAAGAATGTGCGTATTCGTGTGGGAGCATACCGAGATAATGCGCGAGTAGAATAAGAACAGGGGTTAATAAGACGAATTGCACCGCTTTGTTCACAGCACACTCCTTTGTTGAATTGACATGAGGTATGATACTCAAATTGGATGAATAATGCTCGTCATTCGCCTGAGATATCACTGTCACTCCCGCGAAGGCGGGAATCCATTTCAAGTCTAGCATAGTGCTATAGATGGATCCCCGCCTTCGCGGGGATGACAGAAGAAGTGGGCAGGAATAGCAGTGAGTAAGCGGTATAACAAATTTATTAACGGGAATCTTATGCGAGCGATCACTTTAAACAATTTCGGTGGCCCTGAAGTCTTAATACTGTCAGAGATACCGCAACCGATACCAGGGCCCGAGCAATTACTCGTTCACGTGAAAGCATTCGCCTTAAACCGCGCTGATCTATTGCAGCGACGCGGAAAATATCCACCGCCTCCCGGTGAGTCTGATATTTTAGGAATGGAAATCGCAGGACAAGTTGTTGCCATGGGATCTGCCGTAAAAGATTTTGGGATTGGCGAAAAAGTTTTTGGTTTAGTAGGCAGTGGTGCTTATGCAGAATATTGTCTCATTGATCAAGGCATGGCTATGCCGATTCCTCTGCATTTATCTTATGAGCAAGCAGCAGCAATCCCTGAAGCTTTTCTCACGGCGCAAGAAGCTGTATTTACCTTAGGTGAGTTGCAAAAAAATCAAAGTATCTTAATACACGCGGGCGCAAGTGGTGTAGGATCTGCTGCGATTCAATTGGCTAAACAAGTGCACGCGACTGTCTTCACTACAACAGGTTCTTCTGAAAAAATCACACAAATAAAAAATTTCGGCGCAGATGCTGTATTGAATTACAAAGAACAAGATTTTGCAGCTGAAATTTTACGGTTAACAAACAATCGGGGTGTAAATGTGATTGTGGATTTTGTGGGGGCTAAGTATTTTTCACAGCACATGCAAATTTTACAACGCGATGGACACTTAACGCTTGTCGGCATGATGGGTGGCTCAAGTGTGGAATTTGATTTAGATGTCATTAGACGCAATCAATTGCAAATCAAAGGATTGGCGATGCGCACGCATACGATTGCAGAAAAACGTCAATTTACCGCGCAGTTTAAAAAACATTGGTTGCACTTGTTTGAGAAAGGAAAATTAAAGCCAGTAGTGGATAGTGTTTTTGACATGACTGAGATCAGAGCGGCGCATGAGCGTATGGAAAATAATTTGAATGTGGGGAAGATTGTTGTGACAGTTGATTGAAACCATCACCCCACTGTCACCCCGCAAAATTTTCGTCCTCGGATGTAGAGAAAATCACAGAAGCATCACGAAAATTTGTGCGGGGTCTAGTAGCGGCTTGTTGAGTTTCAACTATAGGCAGCTAACCAGGCCCCGCACAAATTCTTGTGATACCACAGTGTTCTTCTGTCAGATAGAGGACAAGAATTTTGCGGGGTGACAGCGAGGTTATGACAACGGGTTATGACAGCTTAGCTTAGAGACCAAGACGCACACTCACTTCGCCACACTTAAATCGCTGATCACCCAAAGCATTTTTCAACAACAACTCCCCTTGCAAATTAATACCTTGCATCACCCCTATTATTTTATCTTTCTCTGTATGCACTATTACTTCCTTCCCTTGCAATACATCTAACTCACGCCACGCTTCAATAAAAACACTTAAACCCATGCGTTGATAGATAGGTAACTGCCCGAGCAATTCATTAATCAATAACCCAGCTAAATAATTTCTCCTAACAACTTGCCCTGTGATTTCCGCCACATCAATCGCATTAACTGCTTTCAGTTGATCATGCGGCATAAACAAATTTAATCCTATGCCAATCACAACAGCAATTTGTCCATTAGCTTCTGGTAAACTTTCTAACAGAATACCTGATAATTTTCTTCCTTGGAAATAAACATCATTAGGCCATTTCAATTCTATGCCTGCTTGTATGCCATACTGCTGCAAGACCTTTGCGACTATCACAGCAACAGCTAAGCTGAGTGCAGAAAGATCAGGTTGCGTTGCTGGGAATCGCCAAAGCAATGAACAAGCAAGACTCGCACCGCGCGGGGATAGCCAAGTACGACCATGACGACCGCGGCCTTTGGTTTGTTGTTCAGCAAAGCAAACCCAACCTGATGCTGTACCAGATTTTGCCGATGTGAGTAGGTAGGAGTTAGTCGAGTTAATAGAATCAAAGATATCTAAACCAGACAAATAGCTTAGCTTATCCGGTTGAATAACCGATTTAATGACATCTGCATCCAATATTTCTACAGCTTGGGGTGCGTTAGACATAGATATATTACTCTGTCAATTCAAAACTATTGCGTAATTTATAAAAAGTGGTTTAATACTCCTTTCATAATGATGAAAGGAACTCACCATGACCACCGCTTTGCTATTAGTAGATATACAAAACGATTATTTCCCTAATGGTAGGATGCCTCTGGATAGAAGCATCGATGCCAGTTTAAAGGCTCAAGAAATTCTACAAGCCTTCCGTGCTAAACAAAAACAAATTGTACATGTTCAACATATCTCAACCCGACCCGATGCCACTTACTTCTTACCTTGCACAAAAGGGATTGATTTTCATCCTAATGTACAGCCTGTTAAGCAAGAAACCATTATCAAGAAGCATTATCCTAACAGCTTTAAAGATACCGCTTTATTGAATCATTTGACCAAAAATCAAATTGATCACTTGATCATTTGCGGCATGATGACACATTTATGTGTAGATGCAACGGTTCGTGCAGCGTATGACTTGGGCTTTTCTTGTACTGTATTACATGATGCTTGTGCGACCAAGAACTTAGAGTTCAATAACATGCCTATCCCAGCACAAAGCGTACACCATGCATTCTTGGCTGCGTTACAACCCACTTATGCGAATGTATTATCTGTTAAAGAATATCTGCAAACACTGGGTTCAGCAGTAGCGGCTTAAAGCGAAGCACTCTTTTCATCTCCTGGAATCATTAGTCTATTCATTCCCGCAAACGCGGGAATGACAGACGTTACCACCCTTCACTACATTCACCAACGGATTAAATCCAACGTAATAAACCAACTCTGCAGGATGCTCAACATTCCAAATGGCAAAATCGGCAACCTTGCCTACTGTTAATGTTCCGTGCGTTTTGTCTAACCCTAACGCTTTAGCTGCATGACGCGTCACACCCGCTAATGCTTCTTCTGGTGTTAAGCGAAATAAAGTACACGCCATATTTAACATTAACAACAATGACGTCACCGGTGATGTGCCTGGATTACAATCTGTAGCAACTGCCATAGGCACTTTATGCTGACGCAACAATTCTACTGGTGGAATATTTTTTTCACGCAAATAATAAAAAGCCCCTGGTAACAATACCGCTACTGTACCAGAACGCGCTAAGGCTTCTACGCTACTTTCAGAAAGATATTCTAAATGATCAACAGACAACGCTTGATACTCTGCCGCTAAGCGCGCACTGCCGGAATCAGATAATTGTTCCGCGTGACATTTCACCGCCAAACCAAATTCTCGCGCGGTTTTAAAAATTCGTTCCGCTTGCGCAAGATCAAAAGCAATGGTTTCACAAAATACATCAACCGCTTGTGCTAATCCTGCATGCACAATTTCAGGCAACATGTCATGACAAACTGCAGCAATATATTCATCAGGTTTATTTTTAAATTCTGGCGCTAAGGCATGCGCCCCTAGAAAAGTTAAATACACAGTCACTGGCAAGACTTCACCAATCCGTTTTGCTACGCGTAACATTTTCAACTCTGTTTCTAAATCTAATCCGTAGCCGGATTTAATTTCTAGCGTAGTCACACCTTCTGCGAGTAATGCTTTGGCTCGCGCTAAGGATTGTTGCAATAAACTTTCTTCAGTCGCAGCACGCGTTGCCATCACCGTTGATTGAATGCCACCCCCTGCCCGTGCAATGGTTTCATAATTCGCACCTTGTAAACGCAACTCGAATTCATAATAACGATTACCGGCATAAACTAAATGGGTATGACAATCGATAAGACCTGGGGTTAAACAGTGTCCTTTTAAATCATAAACAGTCTTTGCCAAACGCTCGGGAGAATCACGCAAATCTTCCATGGGCCCTAACCAAGCAATTTTGCCATCTTTGCTGGCAATTGCTCCGTTTTTGATTAATCCATAACCATCTTCTTGCGTGGCTAGCAATCCATTTATCCACAAACTATCCCAGGGTTTCTCTGTTTGTTGCATTCTCTTATACCCATTAAACCTTTATACTGTTTATATGTCACATGATAGGGACTCTACCACATGAGCTGGATGACACGCTATCTACCCCCCGACCCTCATCAATGGCGAGGACGCACTGACACACCACCGGCCTCCTCATTTTTTCAAATCATCCAAATGATGAATTTGCTTGAAGAAAAATCTTTTCAAGTGACACCCCCTAGTTTTGCCATCATAGGCTTTCGCTGTGATGAAGGCATACGACGCAATCATGGGCGTATTGGCGCAGCTGAAGGGCCAGCTTCCATTCGACACGCTTTAGGTCATCTTCCGATTCACAAACAAGATTTCCATCTTTACGATGTAGGCAGTATCAGTTGTGCCGATGGTGATTTAGAAGCATCACAAAAAGCGTTAGGCGAAGTCATAGAATATCTACTGGAACATGACATACAACCGATTGTACTCGGTGGCGGTCATGAAATGGCGTGGGGACATTTTCAAGGTATCACACGAAAATTCACGCAAGAAAATTTAGGCATTATTAATTTCGATTCGCATTTTGATATGCGTCCTCTGTTAGATAAAGGACATGGCAGTTCAGGCACACCTTTTTTACAAATTGCCATGGCGCAAAAATCTGCAAAAAGAAAGTTAGACTATAACGTCGTTGGCATCCAACATGCCGGCAATATTCGTCAATTGTTTGATACCGCGCGTCACTATCAAACTAAAGTGATCTTGGCCGATGAATTGCATCAAGGCCAACATGAAAAATGTGTAGACTTTATCGATCGCATTATTGATCAAAATGAAATTATTTATATGAGTATTTGTTTAGATGTCTTCAGCGCTTCTTTCGCGCCTGGTGTTAGTGCTATCCAACCTTTAGGTTTAGCACCGTGGGATGTGATTCCATTTGTGCGACAGTTAGCCGCCTCCGGCAAAGTCGTCAGCTGTGATATTGCAGAATTATCTCCGCGTTATGATGTCGATCATCGCACAGCAAAACTCGCTGCTATTTTGATTTATGAGTTCATTCATCACTATCATCATCGCTCTCAATCTTGGTAACACACATGAAAGACAATCATTCTCGTCATGATCCCACACGAAAAATTCATGCGCCACGCGGCACAACACTCACTGCGAAAAGTTGGCTAACAGAAGCCGCTCTACGCATGATCATGAATAATCTAGATGCGGAAGTAGCAGAAAATCCTAGCGATTTAGTTGTTTACGGTGGCATCGGGCGAGCCGCACGAAATTGGGCGTGTTATGACGCGATCATCGAATCCTTAAAAAATTTAAACACAGATGAAACTTTATTAATTCAATCCGGCAAACCAGTTGGAATTTTTAAAACACAGGAAGATGCGCCACGTGTGTTGTTAGCAAATTCCAATTTAGTGCCTCATTGGGCGACATGGGAAACATTTCATGCCTTAGATAAAAAAGGCTTAATGATGTATGGACAAATGACAGCGGGCTCTTGGATTTATATTGGTTCTCAAGGCATAGTACAAGGAACTTATGAAACATTTATTGAAGCGGGTCGACAACATTTTAAAGGGAATTTAGCGGGGAAATGGATATTAACAGCAGGTTTAGGCGGAATGGGTGGCGCACAACCATTAGCAGCGACCATGGCAGGCGCTTCTCTCTTAGCCGTTGAATGTGATCCTAAACGTATTCAGCGCCGGTTAGAAACAAAATATTTAGATGTCCAAGCAAAAGATTTAGATGATGCGTTAGATATCATTACAGCGCATTGCAAAAAAGGCCAAGCGATTTCTGTAGGCTTGTTAGGCAATGCAGCAGAAGTTTTTCCAGAATTAGTGAAGCGCGGCGTTCGTCCAGACTTAGTGACCGATCAAACAAGTGCGCATGATCCGCTGAATGGTTATCTGCCATTAGGGTGGAGTTTAGAGCAAGCAGAAAAATTACGATTGTCTGATCCAGATAAAGTCATACAAGCTGCTTTGCAATCTATCGCCGTAGAAGTGCTTGCAATGTTAGCCTTTCACCAACAAGGCATTCCTGTCTTTGATTACGGCAATAATATTCGTCAAATGGCGAAAGACACTGGCGTGGAAAATGCGTTTGATTTCCCCGGTTTTGTGCCGGCTTATATACGTCCCCTGTTTTGTCGAGGCGTTGGGCCATTTCGTTGGGTTGCATTATCAGGTGATCCTGAAGATATTTATAAAACAGATGCGAAAGTGAAAGAGCTTATTCCACACGATAAACATTTACATAATTGGTTGTCACTGGCTAAAGAGCGTATTCAATTTCAAGGCTTGCCCGCTAGAATTTGTTGGATTGGATTAGGGGATCGTGCGCGCTTAGGGTTAGCGTTTAATGAAATGGTTGCAAGCGGTGAATTAAAAGCACCGATTGTGATTGGACGTGATCACTTAGATACAGGTTCTGTTGCAAGTCCTAATCGTGAAACAGAAAGCATGCGAGATGGATCAGATGCTGTCTCTGATTGGCCATTGTTGAATGCTTTATTAAATTGCGCGAGTGGCGCAACATGGGTCAGCATTCATCATGGTGGTGGTGTTGGTATGGGATATTCGCAACATGCCGGGATGGTGATTGTTGCAGATGGTACTGAAGCAGCAGCGAAACGATTGCAGAGAGTGTTAACAAATGATCCGGCGAGTGGCGTGATGCGACATGCGGATGCGGGATATGAGATTGCGATTGAGTGCGCGCGGGAGCAAGGCTTAAATTTGCCGATGTGCCCTCACCCTAAAGATAATTAAGGAATTTGCACATGCAAAAATTCATACTAAAACCAGGCCAACTCAAAATATCTGATATCCCTATACTACTCAACGAAGCAACACGAATTGAGTTAGACCCCAACTGCCTAGACGCCATCTACGCCGCCGAAGAAACCGTGACCACTATGATAGCTGATGAAAAAACCGTTTACGGCATCAACACAGGATTCGGCGCACTGGCAAAAACACGCATCAACGCAGATGATTTACAAACCTTACAACGCAGCTTAGTTCTCTCTCACACAACAGGCACAGGAGAATTATTAAGTGATAAAGCAGTGCGCCTCATACTCATTCTTAAAATGAATAGCGTCGCGCGTGGGTTTTCGGGTATTCGCTTAAAAACGATAGAAATATTATTAAAATTCCTAAATGGAAATCTGTATCCCTGCATTCCTTCTCAAGGTTCAGTTGGCGCTTCAGGTGATTTAGCACCCCTCGCACATTTAAGCGCAACACTACTCGGTATTGGCGATATGCGTTACGAAGGAAAAATCATTTCAGCAGAAGCAGGTTTAGCTAAATTAAATCTTGAACCACTAGATCTCGCACCCAAAGAAGGTTTGACGTTATTAAATGGAACGCAAGTGTCTACTGCGTTAGCGATTTTAGGTTACTTAGCCGCAGAAAATGTTTTTCATGCGGGCCTTATAACAGGTGCATTATCAGTCGATGCCGCGCAAGGTAGTATCATGCCTTTTGATGAACGCATTCAATTAGTACGCGGACATCCACAACAAACCTATGTCGCAAAATTATTACGTGATTTATTACAAGGCAGTGACATTGTCAAATCTCATCACACTTGTGAAAAAGTCCAAGATCCGTATTCCATTCGCTGCCAACCCCAAGTCATGGGCGCTTGTTATGCGCACATATTATTTGCTCGCGAAACTTTGCAAATTGAAATGAATGCTGTCTCAGATAACCCTCTAGTATTTTCAGCAGATAAAGCAATTTTATCGGGTGGAAATTTTCATGCAGAACCCGTTGCAATGGCTGCTGATACATTAGCACTCAGTATTGCAGAGATTGGTGGCTTATCTGAACGACGTATTGCTTTATTGATGGATCCAAAATTTAGTGGTTTACCCGCGTTTTTAGTAAAAAACGCAGGCATGAATTCTGGCTTCATGAATGCACAAGTCACAGCAGCTGCATTAGCCAGTGAAAATAAATCTCTCGCGCATCCTGCTAGCATAGACAGCATTCCAACTTCTGCTAATCAAGAAGATCATGTCAGCATGGCAACTTATGCTGCGCGAAGATTATTGCCTATGACAGAAAACACAGCAGGAATTATTGCGATAGAATTGTTAGCAGCTTGCCAAGGAATTGATTTTCGACGGCCTTTAAAATCTTCTCCGCAGTTGGAGAAGATTATTGCGTTAGTGCGTGAGCAGGTTCCATTTTATGAAACAGATAGATTTTTTGCACCTGATATTGCGGCTGCTAAGCAGATTGTGCAATCAGGCGCGCTGAGGGATTATTTTGGTGTATATGCAGATGATTGACACATCACATTCTTTTCATCATCAGGACTCGAACGTGATACATCACAAACCGATGCTCTGCTACTGGACGGCGAGGGTGAAGGCTGTGGTGTTTCAAATGTAAAGAACTGTGGCTGACGTCTTGTTTTAGATGTTTGTGGCACTGACTGAACAGATACATTACGATTAATTTTTGCCAATTCCTCATCTTCATCACCACGTTGCTCGGGTGATGGATTCATTTTCTTACTCATCTTTAAAAGCATTTTTTCTATTGCTTGTATTGTCTGAGAGGGGTCAGAATTATTATTTAGCGCTGGGATGCTTTGAACGTATTGTATTTGCTTGACCTCTTTTGATTTTATCCTAATAAAATGGTTCAACAAACCAATTTCAATTTGGGTGCGCTCTATTTCTGATAATAATGGCGACGTAGATCTAGGACGGCTACTCTGACTCATGTATAAACCTCGATTGTGTGCGTATTTGTAATATAATAGTTATATTTTTTAGTAACTTATTTTAACACAGTGATATAAAAAGATCAAATTTAATGCAAACAAATAAACGTGCCGCTAAAATCGCCAAATTAACGCCTAAAATACTCCAAAAGCGAGTGTTAACATGGTTTGATAAATTTGGGCGTAAGACCTTACCTTGGCAACAGAAGAAGACCCCTTATCGTGTCTGGCTGTCTGAGATCATGTTGCAACAAACCCAAGTTAGCACGGTTATCCCCTATTTCATCAATTTTACCGACAAGTTCCCAGACGTTGCTGCATTATCACTGGCAAATGTCGATGAAGTCATGCATCTTTGGACAGGTTTGGGTTATTACAGCCGAGCACGCAACTTATATCGCGCGGCTAACATCATCATGGAACTTGGCGGATTTCCAGATGATCTCGACCAATTGCAGCAATTACCAGGAATTGGCCGCTCAACGGCGGGGGCGATTATGGCTTTGGCCTTTGAAAAACGCGCCACTATCTTAGATGGAAATGTCAAAC
>CAJCIZ010000268.1 GCA_903970525.1 Myxococcales bacterium
CAAAGTGTGAAGAATGGATTTGTTTTCTAAGGAAAGTATATAGGCTGTATCAAAATCATTTCCGACAGCTAAATATTTTCCATCGTAGCTAAATGCTAAACTTGAGCCTCGAATTAAATGATCATAAATATGAATCACTGTTTTTTTAAGCGCGTCAAATACCATGACAGTACCATCGAAGCTGGTTGAAGCCAGAGTATCGTCTACGGGTGAGAATGCTAATCCTTTGATGATTTTTGTATGATACGTAAAAGTATCTAATAAATCTCCCGAAGGGATGTCCCATACTTGTATTGAATTATCCAGACTCCCTGAAGCAATTAAATTGGATTGATAGTGAAACGATAAGCATTGAGTCGCTAACCTAGCGCAGGCTATTGTTCGTTTGAGTTCAAGTGTTACGGCATCGTAAAGATAGATTGAATTTTTACTTCCAACCGCTAACCATTGATGATTCGGTGAATAAGTGATTGCGTCAACATTATCCGTCAATTCTAAAGAGGGAAATTCACCTGTATCCACGTTATCCATATTTGCGTTATCTAAATTGCATCCTCTGAGCCAAGTTCTTTTAGCGCTTGATTCAGATAAATCGGCTCCTTCACAGTCGGTCGCATCAAAAATCCCTTCGTTCAGATTAGAGCCTTTTGCTTTGATCTCTTTTAAATTGCAGCCGGAGAAGACCACCTTGGCTTTAATCAATATGCTCATGGCATTCGAAGATTCAACGGTAGATTCCTGATTTTTTTTCGATGTGACAAGCGTGTTGATTAATCGTGTTTTATAGACTTTATCTTGGTCTACACGTTCGGCTAATAATTTGAGAGTCGTCTCATCTTTTGCAAAAGAGACCGCTGGTGAACTAGGTGCTGTGGTATCTATGGAGTGTGTGACAGGCGCAGGAATTTTCTCTTCTATTAGGCGAGGCGTGTTGCGATTAAGTTTTGCATAAGACGGTCTCGCTTCATTTGATGATACTTTAGGGTCTAACCAAACCGTTTCGATTTGCTGTGGTCGACTTTTTTCTGCATGAACTGGCATGAAAAGATAAATAAAATCAGGATAAGTTGTCAAGACCCTCGCAGACAGATAGAAAATCGCCTGCGCATTCCATTCATGAATTTTATTTGTCATGAAAAGATTTTTTTGCAACTTGATTTTTTCGCTGTTTGCAAAAAAGAATAAAAATCGTTTGGTTTTTTTCAGAGAGTTAATTTGATCTTCGGTATATTGTTGTGCGGCTAGCGTTTCATGGATGGCATTGCCATAAGGATTTTTTAATTGATCTAAGGCTATATAGAGAAAAATTGTTTCAGACTTATTTTTAGAGGCTTCTAAAGTAATTCTATCGAAAATAATTCGTGAATTATCTGGATTGGCGCTTAGCAGTGCAATAACTTTTTTGGTTTGATAAATCTCTGTGGTGCAGAAATTCTTTAAAAATTCTTCAAGCATCTCTTGTCTCTTATTAAGCGATGATAACTAATAATGGTTTAATACTTGTTGAACTGCCGCAGCAGTTGCGTCCCACGAAAATAATTTCACTCTTTGCAATCCTTTCGCGATCAGTGTCTTGCGCAATTCAGCTTCATTCACTATTTGCTCAATTCCAGCCGCAATTGAATGGATATCATAAGGATCGACTAAAATAGCAGCATCGCCAGTCACTTCTGGTAAGGAAGAAGTGTTAGAGGTCAAAGCGGGCGTACCATACGCCATCGCTTCTAAGGGCGGCAATCCAAAGCCTTCTATGAGTGAAGGGAATGCCACCGCAACTGCGCCTCGATAATATGAAGCTAATGCCGCTTCATCTAATACACCACTGAATACTACGCGGTCTTCCAAATGATTTTTTTGGATGGCTTGAGTGATGTCTTCTGTTCGATTTCCGGTTAAGACTAAATGAATATCCCCCGCAATGTTTGCTTGTGCAAACGCTTCGATCAAGCGCACTACATTTTTGTGTGCTTTGGTATTGCCAATGTGTAACAAATAAGGATAACCAGGTAAATGTTTAGGACCTTCGGGTGATAAATGTTGATCAACACCGCAGCTCACATTGACCACATGTTCTTCTGGTACATTCAACCATTCTAAAATTCTTTGTTTAGAATATTCTGAAATGGTAATAATTTTATAAGCTTTTCGCGCAGAAGGTTTAGTCAGTTTCTCATAATACAATTGTTTAAGCTGTTTAAATTTCCCCGGATGCTCTAAATGAATTAAATCACAAATGGTAAACACATAAGGCATGGGAGACAGTAAAATAGGATTAAATCCCGGTGAGTAAAACACTTTATGGTGTTTTTTTTGTTGTCGCAATTGATACGGTTGCCAAAAAAGATTAGCGAGTGAAAGTGGATTCGGGCCTTCTGTAAAAATATCTGCATTTTGTAAGCGCGATAAAACTTCAGTAGAAAATCGTCCTATGCCATGCGGACCATTCCAGCGACCATCCGCTAAAATAAAATTCTGATTTACCAGCATGCAATAGTTGATCCATAGCCAGTGATGCCTTTCCCACCTAAAGCATTCAATGTTAACGTCGCGCACTCTTTGTCAGCATCTGCTTGATTGGAAATAGGCTTTGCCGCAACAGAATAATTCAGCGTGTTCGCAGATTCTATGATGAGCTGATAACGATTATTAGCGACTGTGTTGGGTACGCCTAATTTATCTAGCGTGGCATTTTGGTAAGTATGATTAACGGTGTAGTATTCTTCTAAGGCCGATGCCAGCTTCGTCAATGAAATTTCTGCTTCTATACGTTTTTCACGCACCATGTGCTGTGAATAAATAGGTAAACAAACTGCCGCCATAATGCTAACGATTAACACCGCGATCATTATCTCAATTAAAGTTAAACCTAAGAACGTTCTCATACGCTATCCTTTTATGAGTTTTTCAATTTCAAGGTAATTTCAGCTAAGCGTTTTCCCATGGTAAAACATAAACGTTGTTCTTCTTCACTCACAGGATTTTTCCCATTCACACCAGCGACATGCGTTGCACCATAAGGTGTGCCGCCGGTTGTGGTTGTATTCAAATCAGGTGCAGTATAGGGGATGCCTAAAATAATATAACCAAGATGCATTAAAGGTAACATCATACTCAGTAAAGTTGTTTCTTGTCCGCCATGCAAACTTGATGATGAACTAAACACAGCCGCAGGCTTATCCGCTAACTCACCCGATAACCAGAGACTGCTTGCTGTATCGAGAAAATATTTCATTGGTGCTGCCATATTACCAAAACGTGTTGGGCTTCCTAAGGCAAGACCGTCGCATTCTTTTAAATCATCTAGGGTGACATAAGTCGCGCCACTTTCAGGAATAGCAGGTTCTACCGCTTCTGTTTTAGGTGAAACAGAAGGAACAGTTCGAATACGTGCTTCGACTTGTGGAACAGATTCAATCCCACGTGCAATATGCTGTGCCATTTGTTTCACAGCTCCATAACGGCTGTAATAAAGCACTAAAATACTTGTCATCTGGCTTCCTCCTGGTGAGTTTTATCAATCACCCAATCTAATGCTGAATCGGGTAAGAGACGTCTAAGAATTGCAAATAGATGTGCAGCGGCGCCCACATAATAATGTGCGCGTGGCGACCGACTTTCTAATGCGCGTATCACTTGTTTGGCAACAGCAGAGGCGGGTAGTGCAAGACGTTGCTTACCATTTTCTTGCGTGAAAAAATATCTCTGCATTTTTTGATAAGTTGTTGCATGCTCACTGGCTTTGCCTTGCAATGTTTCTTGAAAATTTTTCTGTGCATTTTTGCGAAACGCACTGTGAATCGGTCCAGGGACAATGGCAGAAACATGAATAGGTGTGTGACGTAATTCTTGGCGTAAAGTATTGGTGAATCCTTCCAATGCAAATTTCGAAGCATTGTATGCGCCACGGTATGGCATGGTGATGATACCCAGAATGGAAGTATTTTGAATAATGCGTCCATGACCTTGTTTGCGCATGAGTGGAATGACGCGATTCGTCAATTCCATGGTACCAAAGACATTGGTCTCAAATTGCTTGCGCATCATGTCCCGGCTGATATCTTCTACAGCGCCTGGGATGGCAAACCCCGCATTATTGAACAAGGCATCCAAGGTACCGTCTGTTTTTGCTAAGACTTGTGCCAAGCCCTGCTGGATAGAATTTGAGTCATTGATGTCCAGAATGAGGCTCTCTATGCCTTTTTCTTTTAAATGAGTCTGGTCGGATTCTCTTCTGACAGCGGCAAAAACGCTATACCCTCTCTGGTGTAGGATTTCTGCTGTGGCTAAGCCAATCCCGCTCGAACAGCCTGTGATCAGTATGGATTTTTGCATAAATTTCCTTATAGAGCCCCGCATTATAATGCTCTTCACAGGTTTTTCCATAGAATTGCGCGGAGTGACTACCATGGGAGCTGGCTTCTTGTTAAAATAACCGATTTTCGGCGGATGAGACCTTCCGTCAGGAGTCATACCTGTGCCAATTTATGAATACCAATGTAATGTCTGTGGCCATACGCTAGAAGCCTTACAAAAAATGAGCGAAGCGGCTTTGACAGAATGTCCAGAGTGTCATAAAGCTGCTTTGCAAAAATTAGTGTCATCCACGAGTTTCCAGTTAAAGGGAACGGGCTGGTATGAAACTGATTTTAAAACGAAGAAACCGTCTGACTCTAAAACGGATAAATCGTCACCAACGACACCTACGTCTTCAGGTGACACCGCTCCTTCAACGGCAAAAACAGATACGGATAAAAAATAATTTATGATGTCATATATACACCGTTATTTTATTTCAGGGTTACTTGTATGGCTGCCAATTTGGGTCACGTTGTTGGTGATTAAATTTTTGGTTGATATCTTGAGTAATACTTTGTTGCTATTACCGCCCCGATTTCAGCCTGATGCTTTGTTAGGTATGCATGTACCAGGTCTTGATTTTGTTATCACGTTGTTAGTTATTTTTATCACAGGCATTATCGCAGCCAATTTTGTCGGCAGTTGGTTATTTAAAATGTGGGATGCTTTTGTCGGCCGCATTCCTTTAGTACGAACAGTCTATGCGAGTGTGCAGCAAGTTTTGCAAACTTTATTTAAGCCTGGCGGTCAATCTTTTCGTAAGGTTTTATTAGTAGAATATCCACGAGCTGGATTATGGAGTCTTGCATTTCAAACAGGTGATGCTACGCCTGAAGTGTCAAATTCCCTGAAAGGCGAAGACATGGTGAGTTTGTTTATTCCAACCACGCCGAATCCAACATCAGGTTTTTTGATGATGGCATCCAAGAAAGATGTGGTTGAACTAGACATGAGTGTAGATCAAGCATTGAAATTTGTTATTTCATTAGGTGTGGTTCAGCCTACTGTCAGAACACCCAAGAAAACAATCAAATAAGGTATAACATGCGTAGTCATTACTGTGGTGAAGTTACAACAAAATTATTGGATCAAACTGTCAAACTGACAGGCTGGGTGCACAGAAGACGTGACCATGGTGGTGTGATTTTTATCGATTTGCGTGATAGAGAAGGATTGGTGCAAGTTGTATTTCATCCTGAAAATCGCGAAGCGTTTAAAATGGCTGAATCAGTGCGCAGTGAATATGTATTGCAAGTCACAGGCAAAGTGCATCGTCGCCTAGAAGGGACAGTGAATAAAGATTTACGCACTGGCGAAATTGAGATTGTTGCGGATACCATAACAATATTGAATCGTGCTGAAACAACGCCTTTCCCCATTGATGAATATCACGAAGTCAGTGAAGAAGTTCGCTTAAAATATCGCTACCTAGATTTACGTCGTCCAGAAATGTTAGAGCGCATGAAATTTCGTGCGCGTATCACGGCAAATTTGCGTCGTTATTTAGAAGGGCACGGATTTTTAGATATCGAAACACCTTTCTTAACGAAAGCCACACCGGAAGGCGCGCGCGACTATTTGGTTCCTAGTCGTACTAAGCCAGGCTCTTTTTATGCGTTACCACAATCGCCGCAGCAATTTAAACAAATGTTAATGATGGCGGGCATGGATCGTTATTATCAAATTGTGCGTTGCTTCCGCGATGAAGATTTACGTGCAGACCGTCAACCGGAATTTACCCAATTAGATATTGAAACTTCTTTTTTAAATGAAGAAGAAATTCAAGGTCTGATGGAAGAAATGATTCGCGGTTTGTTTGTTGATTTATTGGATGTGAAATTACCCAATCCTTTTCCACGTATGACTTATGCAGAAGCCATGAAGCGTTATGGTTCTGACAAGCCTGATTTACGGATTCCGTTGGAATTAGTGGATGTTGGCGATTTAATGCGTGAAGTAGAATTTAAAGTCTTTTCAGGTCCTGCGAAAGATGCACATAGCCGTGTTGTGGCCTTGCGTGTGCCAGGCGGTGCTGACATCAGTCGTAAAGAAATTGATGACTACACGAATTATATCAGTGTATTTGGCGCGAAAGGATTAGCGTACATCAAAATTAACGGTGAAGGCATGGAAGGTTTGCAATCGCCTATTCTAAAATTTATTCCTGAAGCAGTGACGCTGAAAATTTTAGAACGCACGGGCGCGCAAATCGGCGATATTATTTTCTTTGGTGCTGATAAAGCGAATATCGTAAATGATTCTCTGGGTGGCTTACGTATCAAAGTCGGCCATGATCGCGGTCTTGTTAAAGAAGGTTGGTTTCCATTATGGGTAATTGATTTCCCAATGTTTGAAAAAGGAGAAGGACGTTTGTCGGCGTGTCATCATCCTTTCACTGCGCCGCAAATTAAAGATATCAGTGAATTATCACAAGACCCTACAAAAATTTTAGCGCGTGCTTATGATATGGCATTAAACGGAAGTGAAATTGGTGGTGGTTCTATCCGTATCAATTCACCTGAATTGCAAATGGCTGTCTTTCGCACCTTAAATATTACGGAAGAAGCTGCGAATGAAAAATTCGGACATTTGTTAACAGCGTTAAAATTTGGTTGCCCTCCGCATGGTGGTATTGCATTTGGTGTCGATCGTTTAGCGATGTTGATGACAGGTGCCACGTCTATTCGTGATGTGATCGCCTTTCCAAAAACACAAACGGCAACCTGTCCTTTAACAGATGCGCCAGCGCCAGTTGAGCCAGAGCAATTGTTAGAGTTGGGTATCCGTATTCGTAAAGACATTAAAGAACCTAAAGAATAATTGATTGAGAGAGCACTACGATGGCTGGTCATAGCAAATGGGCGAACATCAAGCACCGCAAAGGCAAGCAAGACGCAAAACGCGGCAAGCTTTACACTAAATTAATTCGTGAAATCACTGTCTCTGCAAAATTAGGTGGTGGTGACCCCGATGCGAATCCACGGTTGCGTGCTGCGTGGGATAAAGCATTAATCGCAAATATGTCAAAAGACGTGATTGATCGTGCAGTGAAACGTGGCGCCGGTGGTTTAGAAGGCGGTGACGTTGAAGAAATTCGTTACGAAGGGTATGCGCCAGGTGGTGTGGCAGTCATGGTAGATTGTATGACGAATAATCGTAATCGTACGGTGGCTGAAGTGCGACATGCGTTTACGAAGTGTGGTGGCAACATGGGAACAGATGGTTCTGTTGCTTATTTATTTTCTAAAGTCGGTCAAATTACTTTAGCGCCAGGCGCGGATGAAAATCGGGTGATGGATGCGGCGTTAGAAGCGGGTGCGGATGATGTGATTGTGAATGATGATAAAAGTATTGATCTCACTACCACACCTGAAGCGTTTCCTGTGGTTAAAGCGGCGCTAGA
Organism: Myxococcales bacterium; assembly: GCA_903970525.1. Taxonomy (GTDB): domain Bacteria; phylum Pseudomonadota; class Gammaproteobacteria; order DSM-16500; family DSM-16500; genus UBA5158. The sequence goes on from CAJCIZ010000268.1 coordinate 7,760, forward strand.
AAAAATTGGCATCACGCCCGTGCAAGCAGAAATCACCATGGCGGCAGCAACCGATATTCCGGTTGCAGATAAAGATACGGCAGAAAAAATTATGCGCTTGTCAGATATGTTAGAAGATTTAGATGATGTGCAAGAAGTTTATATGAATGCGGATATTGCGGATGAAGTGTTGGCGACCCTGGAATAAATTGCTGTCATTGCCGTCAACCTTCTGTCATTCCCGCTAACCCTCTGTCATCCCCGCGCAGGCGGGGATCCATTCTTACTGTGGCACTCAAAGTATTGAGAGAGCCGGAATAATGGATCCCCGTCTGCGCGGGGATGACAGAGTTGGCAAGGATGATAGATGAGAAAAAATAGTTAGCAAGCAAGCCAAGGAAGCAAATGACAATAATAATAGGTATAGACCCAGGCTCACGACACACCGGTTATGGTGTTATCCACGTTGAAGGCAATGAAAGTTTTCATATCACTAGTGGCTGCATCCATTTAAATAGCAAAGAACATCCCGAACGCTTACAAGAAATTTTTTCTGGCTTGCAAGTTATTATCAAACAGTTCCAACCACACGAAGCTGCAATCGAAAAAATTTTTATGCATGATAATCCGAGTTCTGCTTTGAAACTGGGTCAAGCACGAGGCGCAGCGATCGTTGCATTGACGATTCCTGTTGCAGAATATTCCGCACGGCAAGTGAAGCAATCTGTTGTGGGATATGGCGCTGCCAAAAAAGAACAAGTCCAACACATGGTGGGTCGTTTGTTAAATTTGACGCAAAAATTACAAGCGGATGAGGCGGATGCTTTAGCGATTGCTCTTTGTCACGCCCACAGTCGGTTTTCATTGAATAAAATAGGCTCAGTTAAGCGCCCCGCGAAACGTAGCAAGAAAAACAGTTGGCGAAATTATCAGCCGTGATCCTGAAACGGAAAAAAGGACCTGTCATGCCCGCATGCTTTTAGCCGGCATTCAGGCTGGTTAATACGGTTGCACGTTGTAAAAAGAACTGGATGCCAGCTAAAAGCACGCTGGCATGACAAAGTTCTAAAAGCATACTGGCATGACACGCATTTAGAATTTGTGGGTAATGATATGCGTGTGCCTTGATCCCTTTGAAATCACAGTGCATTCGTTCAAACAGTCATGTAAAATCCCCAGATACTCTAATTTTTTAACAGGCCACCCCATGATAGGAAAGTTACGCGGCATTATTCTAGAAAAACAACCGCCACAATTACTGTTGGATGTGAACGGTGTGGGTTATGAGATTGACGCACCTATGAGCACGTTCTATCACTTACCAGACATTGGTCAAGAAGTGACATTGCACACGCATTTCGTAGTGCGAGAAGATGCGCATCATTTATTCGGCTTTTTCGCAAAGGAAGAACGCGCTTTATTTCGTACCTTGTTAAAAGTAAATGGCATAGGGCCTCGCTTGGCATTAACGATTTTATCTAGTATCGATCCTAATGATTTCGTGCGTTGTGTGATAAATAATGACACTGACACATTAGTTAGTGTGCCTGGCATTGGCAAAAAAACCGCTGAACGCTTAATCATAGAAATGCGTGACAAAGTGTCAACCTTCAGTTCTGCCACCTTGCCTCACGCAACAGCTTCACAAAAAGAAAATAATGCTCGCAATCAAATTACCCAAGATGCGGTGTCAGCCTTAATCGCATTAGGCTATAAACCACAAGAAGCCAGCCGTGCTGTTTCTAAAGTCGATGACCCTACTCTGACTAGTGAAGAAATTATTCGTCGTGCGCTAAGGGAGATGGTTTCATGAGTGAAATAAATAGAATTATCACCGCAGAACCACAAGCCGATGTTGATCCCATTGATCGCGCGATTCGTCCTAAAACATTGCAAGATTATGTCGGGCAAGCTGCTGTTCGCGAGCAAATGGAAATTTTTATTCAAGCTGCGCGCGGACGCAAAGAAGCTTTAGATCATGTTTTAATTTTTGGACCGCCGGGATTAGGCAAAACAACATTAGCGCATATTGTCGCCAATGAATTAGGCGTAGGGTTGCGCCAAACATCGGGTCCCGTATTAGAACGTCCAGGTGATGTCGCAGCACTGCTCACGAATTTGCAAGAACGCGATGTGTTATTCATCGATGAAATTCATCGCTTAAGTCCAGTAGTAGAAGAAGTGTTATATCCCGCGATGGAAGATTATCAATTAGATATTATGATTGGTGAAGGACCAGCTGCGCGATCCATTAAACTTAACTTGCCACCGTTCACATTAATTGGTGCGACCACGCGCGCAGGATTGCTCACGTCTCCGTTACGAGATCGATTTGGTATCGTGCAACGCTTAGAGTTTTATCAAATTCCAGATTTAACCCATATCATAGAACGCTCTGCGACTATTTTAGGTATCACAGTAGATGCAGCTGCTGCAGAAGAAATTGCAAAACGCTCGCGCGGTACGCCACGTATTGCAAATCGATTATTGCGACGCGTACGCGATTTTGCTGAAGTAAAATCAAATGGTAAAATTGTGCAAGACGTTGTAAGACGCGCCTTAGATATGCTGGATGTGGATGAACAAGGTTTTGATATGATGGATAGAAAATTATTATTAGCCTTGATTGATCGCTTTAATGGAGGACCTGTCGGCATAGACAGTTTAGCCGCGTCCATCAGTGAAGAGCGTGGCACCATTGAAGATGTGATAGAACCATATTTGATTCAACAAGGTTACATCATGCGTACACCGCGAGGACGTACAGCAACCTCATTGGCGTATTTGCATTTTGGCTTGAAAGTGCCAGAGAAAATTTTGACGCAGAAAAATTTAAGTTTATTGGAAGAGTAATTGAGGAGTTTTTGTGGGTATCTTTGTTTTCCCAATAAAAATATACATAGAAGACACCGACTATGGCGGTGTTGTTCATCACAGCAATTATCTGAAATTCTTTGAGAGAGCCCGAACAGAATGGATGGAATCCATAAGCTTGGGCTATGCTTGGCAGCAGGCTAATCAAGTATTATTTGTGATAAGGGCTGCCAATTTGGACTATCTCAAACCTGTGCGTTTGGGCGATGCCGTAGAGGTTGTTAGTACAATCAGCATCCTAGGGGGCGCCAGCATGACCTTTGAACAACATTTGCGCCCGGCGCAGACTATAGATACCATATTATGCAAAGCTGAAATCAAAGTCGTTTGTATAGACTCTTCATTTCGGCCGCGTGTATTACCAGACGATTTATTACAGAAAATTAAAATGGGAGATCCAGCGTGAATATAGATTCATCTTTCCTCATGTATTTTTTCAATGCGGGCCTTGTGGTCAAGCTGGTGTTGCTGCTGCTGATTGCCGCATCGATTACTTCATGGACGTATATTTTGCAGCGTGGTTTTTATTTAAAAGATACCCGTATAGCAACGCAAGAATTTGAAGATCATTTTTGGTCTGGCGGTGATTTAGCTAAGTTGTATGCTGACACAGTGAATAAAAAATCAGGCTTAGGATTGGAAATGGTTTTTCAAGCAGGCTTTAAGGAATTTTTACGCTTGCATAAGCAAGGTAATATGAGCGCAGAACATATGATGCAAAGCGCAAGACGTGCTATGCGCGGTGCGGAAATGCGTGAGCTGGATAAATTAGAATTGCATTTGCCACTGTTGGCAACGGTTGGTTCAATCAGTCCTTATGTCGGATTGTTTGGAACGGTGTGGGGTATTATGTTGTCTTTGCGCACGTTAGCGCATGTGCAGCAAGCAACTATTTCTATGGTAGCGCCAGGCATGGCAGAAGCGTTAATCGCAACCGCCATGGGTTTATTTGCGGCGATTCCAGCCGTTATTGCTTACAATCGTTATTCCAATGAAATTAATCGATTACTCAATCGCTTCGATGTTTTTCAAGAAGAATTTTCTAATATTCTGTTTCGTCAAGCGCAAGTCGGCATGATGAAATCAGAAGTAGTGGAGGGATAATCCACCATGGCTATTTTACATCATCGTGGTTCGCGACGACCGATGTCAGAAATCAACGTGGTTCCTTTCATCGATGTCATGTTGGTGTTGTTGGTGATTTTTATGGTGCTGACACCGCTGTTAACACAAGGTGTTAAAATTGATTTACCTAAAACAGAATCGAAAGCGATTCCGCCGGATCAAAAAGAACCTTTAATTGTGACGGTAGATTCAGCCGGTAATTTTTATTTGAATACGGCAGAAAAACCCAATCAACCGATTACAGAAAGAACGTTGAGTTATTTGGTTTCTACACAATTATCACCGACAGCAACAGATCAACGTCCTGTGTTAGTCAGAGGGGATAAAAATGCTAACTATGGAAAAGTTGTAGAAGCTATGGGTTTATTGCAAAAAGCCGGGGCGAAAAGTGTAGGTTTAATCACAGATCCAGGCCAACTGGATAACGTCTTAAAAGCAAGGTGAGTGTAGTGCAGCAACGCAACGGAAAAAATGCTCTAGTCGTTTCAGTGATCATGCATGTTGTTTTGTTGCTGGTATTGGTTTTGAGTTTTGAATTTAGCAGTACCATGCCAGTGCTTGAAAATTCAGATCAAGATATGAAAGTCATTGCCGCGGTTGTGATGAG
>CAJCIZ010000269.1 GCA_903970525.1 Myxococcales bacterium
TCATAAGCTCGGCAAGCTTCCGGTTCCAAAATTAGCCCACAAATATTTTTAACGAACCAAATTCTGTAATCATTGAGCTATTAGGTTTTAATCTGTTGGTCCTGCGTTCGAATCGCAGACGGCCCATCAATCAATTATTTGGTTATCTCCTTCCTCTCTCAATCTCATTTAAATAAGGCATTTCACTTATCATCCGTAATTTCTCAGTAAATTTCCAAGATAAAACACAAGATAAAACAATTTAGTACATACAATAATGTAGTTACAAAAATCAACATGGCATGTAGGGAGTATATGTTGCACCATGTGAGATCTCATCGGCGAGCAAAGCACAAACATGCATAGATATTATCTTAACCTTGGACTATCTCAGGATTTTAATGCTTTAGTGCAGTAATGTTCTGCATTCTCATGGCTTGTTTCCACACTAATAAAATTCGGGTTAGTATTTGCTATTTCTGCGAGTCTATTCACAAGATCTTGTATAGGCAGCATGGGGGCGATGCGCATATTATTTATCTGTGCACGAGATAGAGCCGTGTAGGTTCTGTTATTCTCAGCGAACCAACGTATTGCACCTTTAAAACTCCAGCAGTAAATATGCAAAGGAAATTGCCTTGAGGACAATTCATTATTTGATAAGAATCATGGGGTCAAATACTGGGGAATCCCCACAACTTTTTGTAAACATAAAACACTATAGCTTTGTCAGCATGCCAGCATGCTCTTAGCTAGCATCCAGCCCTTTGTGTGCTCCGGCCTTGCCTGTGTAATGGAAAGATGGATGCCAGCTAAAAGCTCGCTGGCATGACAGATCCGTATTTATTCACACGTATTGAAAAATTTGTGGGGATCCCTCAGCGTCAGACCCCGTCTCTTTCCCAAAAGGCAATAAACAGGATGTTCAAGTATTTACATATAACATGCTATTTCTGAATACTTAAAAGCTTTTCTTTTTTGCCATCGTTGGATGAGGCGATACCAGATGGACTGATTAACTCAGCTGGGCGTTTTCTCTGTGTGCCGAGAAATGATGGCAACAAATTACGGGCTTGAGTAGGGGTGGATGGACTAGAGCTTGCATTTGGCATGCTTGGTAGAATAGGAATTTTCAGTTTGCTGTTTAATTTTTTAGCTTTGCTAAAGAGACCCGTCGCAATCGTAATATTTTTTGCTTGATCATTTGACGTAATACCTTTGTTATTTATATAACATTGCCCCAGATAAAAAAGTACATTGCTCTTTAGTTCATCCGTATAATCGAGTTTCTCGGCTTTTATCAGGTACTGGTAAGCTAGTTTATCGCTTGTATTGCTATCTTTACTGGATGTGTACTTTCCAGAGTAATGACACAGAGCGAGATTTAAGGTCGCTTCTTTAAAGTTAAATTTTTCTACTAGCATTTCATATAAATCAAACCCCATGCGTTTTAATTTTTCATCACTATTCTGTCTTAATAATCGAGCACCTAAATAGAGTTCTGTTAAGTTGAATGAATTTGCTGTTATTTTATTAGATAGTAGTAGTGCGTGGGCAGCTTTTGCATTCGATACGTAGCTTGTTTTTTGTGATTCTGTTAAGGATGAAAGTTCTGGAATATTAATTAATGGTGTGGATGGTGTTTTATTTTCAGATGGTTGTGTTCGCATTTTTTTAGCAGTATTAATCTCAGATGTAGGTGAGCTTTTATTCGCTGCTTTATTAAACAAGGTAGGAGCGGTTTTAATGCTAGCAATAGGACTTGTTATTGCGGTTGATGATGGTATATGTATGAGGCCAGGAAGCTTTCGCTTCTTGATTAATGCATCAGTATTTAAATGAATGAGTGAATCTATGAATTTTTTGATTATCTCTCGGTTCACAATAGCTTCTATGACAAGTTTTTCAATCATGATAGATTCGCCATTCTCATCATTCCTTGATGAGATGACTTCAAGTTTTTCCTCATTATCTAAAATATGAATACCGATGCATTTTTTTCCTGACCTGGCCAATTCGATGTCAGCCAAAAGACTGGTGTGTTTAGAGCGGAAACTTTCTTCATCATTGTAGATAGCGATAGCAAAAAGTTTTGTATTGTCATCAGAGATTAAATGCTTTAACTCAGGATGTGTTGCACTAAGTGACTTAATAAGCGGTGTGTTGTTGCCATACTCAGAGTAATTGTTTTCACAAAGAAAGTCTCTCATTATTTCAGCAACGTTGATGTGATCTTCATTTTTAACAGCTGTGATCGAGAGGTTAGGATAATTTAATGGCGTTCCCATCACCACATAGTGACCTTGCGCATCCCGCTCACCATCAAATTCAGCATGAAACCAGCTTGATAGTTGGCCTGCAACTTCCAGCAACCATCGCGTGACTAAATCAAATAGTTGTTTACTAATATGAGTATTTTTATTGAAAAGTGTGTTAAAAGTTGAGCTGATAAATTGTGTAAAGACGTCCGCAGTAATACCGAAAAATGACACAATGTCATCATTTTTTATGACATCTGATACTGCGGTGACGTAATGATTTCTTAGCCACTTTGCTAGCAAAATGGCTCGCTGTGGTCCGAGATTGAGATAGCACAATACATTTTTTATATAGAAATAAGAAGGGTAATTAAGAATATGCTCAATTTTGCTTTGCTTTAAAAAATCCGCCAAATTCCTACTTAAGAATCGCACATTTATACTACTTTGAGATTGCTTGTAGAGCGTTGAAATAAGCTTTGAGAGAGCTTCTTTTTGTAGGCGCTGTTTCAGGTAGGGATAAGTTGGCGCAGTTAGAATGAAGCGTTGATACTCATGCAGAATAGGTCTGTGTCTAGGGTTGCGATCAGGAGCAATGATTGTAAACCCAGGTATCCGTGAATCAAAGTATAACTGCTGTAGTGATGTGGCTAAATTTCTCCCCTCAATATCCCAATAACCAAAATGGGTTTGATGATCTGGTGAGCAATGTGTATATGTAAATAAGCGCTCAATAACAGCTGGGCTGAGACAGAGCAATGGTTCAGACGGATAGCCAACATAACGATTGATGCTACCCGTGCTATAAACCAATGCGCTATTTACATTCATCGCAATATGGTTGGTTAATGCGGTGATGAATAAATCGTTTTGTTGATCTGATGGACTAGCGTCCTTGGACACTAAAGCATGATTGAAATAGATTTCATAACCAAAGGTTAAAATAGCGTGAGTATTAGTTGGTTCTTTCAGTGTATTACTGGCGCGAGTGAGGCACTGTGTAGTTAATTCGGTATCGCCATCCATAGAAAGAAGATAGATGTTTTTCTTATGAATGGATTTGTTATTCGTCGTGATATGGGTCCATGCTTCTTGGGCTTTGCCTAAGCAAAAGTTTCGCATCTGCCCGATAGGTGGAATATTTTTAATTTTCTTTCTGTCTTTATCAAACCAGAGAAACGGGACATCTTTGACAAATAAGTTAGGTGAATTTAGCCAAATGTTAGATATTATTTTATTGTTGTTAACAAGTTCATCCAGTTTTTGTGCATCCGTATTATTTGTTCCAAAGAGCAGAATTAATTGTATGCTCTCATCGCAGCTAGCTAATAACTGTTTGCCAAGTTCTTCCAGCGTGAGATCGGGCGCTGCACCTCTGCTCGGTACGATAATAATAAAAATATTTTTATCGGGTTGGCAGAAAGCATTTAATTGTTCCCATTCTTCTTCTGTCCATTGTGCTGTTGAGTGAGCCTTAATTGTAGGGGCTACTTGTGTGCTACCATCAGAAACAATGATTGGGAAAGATCTGCTCATACTTGAGGAAGTAGAGGATTTATGTAAAGAAGGCTTGTGTGTTGGTAGTGTCGCGCCGGTTTGATTTTTAGTTGCGATGTATTTAGCAATATTTTCTCTTAATGCTAGAGTTTCAACGAGTTGGTAAGTGGCATTGATATAGCAGTTATTGTCATAGTTCGTTAAATTTTTAGGTATTAATTGACTCGCTGCTGCGTAAACATCGTTTCTAACAAACTTAAACAGAATGGCGCGTGGGTCAATTGTCGTAATATGTCCCTGTGAGAAAGTGATTGTTTTTCTGTCATCACACAGATAGTAGCCGCCCTCTCCTTGACGTATGGTCCAATAATGTGATCCGCCATTTTCATTACCACCGCAAAGATAGCCAAACAGTTTGTACTCATGGTGTAACAATTTTAAGGGCTCTACCGTAAAGCTTTTGATAGTGTGTCGTTCACCTGGTTTTGTTTTAAGCTCAAGGTAAAACGCATGTAAGGTTTCAGGAACACTTGTGACAGTGATGTTATTTACCTGAATTTTATAGTTAGTGCGGATAAGTTTTCCATTCTCCATTTGCTGCTCATGACAATGTTGTCTAACTTGGAGATTGGCTTCAAAAAAGGCTTGGTTGATTATGATATGCTCTTGTTTCGCTTCTGTGCTGACTTGAATGACTTGATGGTGTTCATTTGTCTCATCTTTGGCTGCAGAAGGAAGATTCGTGATGTGAGCACTAGCGGGTAGCTTCTCGTCTTTATCTATAAGAATATCTGTTGGTTCCCATGTTATCTGTGTAGTAAATTTGAGATCGCTGTCAACCAGCGCTGATAAGACCTCGCCAGCGCATCCCTCAACACCAGGGATAATGCTAACATTCGCACCTGAATTCATGACATAAGATTCGATATGTTCAGAGTGAATGATGGGCCAACTTTCTGTCG
>CAJCIZ010000270.1 GCA_903970525.1 Myxococcales bacterium
ACAAACTTTGAAAATAGCACCTGAAAGCTTCTCTTTATTGATATCGGACTTGGCTTCCTCGTACGTCGTAGCTAGAAAATCATGATATTTTCTCATTTTTTTGTTTAGTTCAGCTATCTTATCTTGGTATTTTGAAAAAGTGTTATCCCATTTGTTAATTAGACGGCTAAGATAAAACCAGCCAGTGCATTGCTCGCGAGCAATTTTTTTCTTCCCTACTTCATCATGAAAAAAGTGAACCAGCTTATTTCTGTGATTTGCGATGTTTAAAAAAGATTCTTGAAAATTTTCAGGAAAATCATCGCCCAAAACATTACGAATTTTTTCAATGGATTCTTTGATCGTAATGGAGCGAAAATCGCCTTTTTCAAATTTACTTTTTTCTGGTTTATCTGCAACAATTAGGGACCAATGCTCATGAACGAGTCTGGCTTTTAGAACTAGCTCGACTGCCGTACAGAAATGCATAATTGAGTATTTAGGTTTTGTATCAAATTCCTCAATAGCTGTTTCCAGAAAGTCAAAAGCATTATCTATAATGCGATCTAATGGTTTTATTCTCTTCCCGGTCATGTATCACCACCATTTTTTCGAGCCGCTGCGTATTTTGGTTGAAGTGAGCACTTGTTTCGATTCGATAACGGATAATAATTTTGGTTTCTCCCGGGCAACAAATACGATATCAAACCGGTAGTTGAATCATATCACATTGGCATTATCTTCTAAGAGTTCTCTTTCTGTAAAGATTTTTTGTTTTTTCTGTAAAAAATAAAGGTGTCAGATACCTTTGGTTTTATTGCGGATGTATATTTCTAAATCGCGGAATTGATCTGCTTAGATCATGCATGTATAGGTAAACGTTTCTAATCCCTGAGTTACAAATTCTCTGTACTTGCTCTTCGTTTGGCATTTCTTCATCTGGCCAAAATCCGCAGACTATAGGTCGTAATATTTTACTTAATTCACTGTCATTTGTCATGTAATCGCCTTTAGCCCCATCGAAAATGAATATGAATTGTAATAGGCAGTTTAAGTCGTTCACAGATATATTTGTAAAATTGTCAAGAGACTCTCTTCTTATATCGTCCGGCGTGCTAGCTTCAAAGTTGTGTATACCATAATAAAAGAGAAAGTTGTTTATGCTAGTTACCTGATTAGCGATTCTCATGCTGTATTCATGTAATTTGGCGCAATAAGCCTGTCTAAGGCTCTTATCAGTAATTTGTATTGCCAGGTTATGAAATGCAGACAGTTGTGCGGCTGTCACTGACCATGTAAATCTGTCATTTTTATTGTTTAGGTTAAGGTTTTCAATGAGTGAGATGGCGCCTTCCAGGTTTTTTGTTGCAATGTTGAATAGTCGTTCTTCCTTGTTATCTTGCGATGATCTTTTGATTAGCCATAAATTAACTAGACCGAAAAGAATACCAAAGATTGATGCAAGTTCGGTAATTTTACCAGCAGACAATATCTCATAATTAAGGTAGTTGCTAAGGCTAGGATAAATATGTGTAAGCTCAGCTAATCCAAATATAGCAGAGATTAATGCTAACGCAGTGAATGTAAATGTATAGAGGAGTGACACTATCTTTTTCATGTATGATTGCTCTTGAATAACATTACTTATTATAACATGTTGTGATTTGTTTATTTTATAGGGTAATAATCTATCAGTATGGATAAATATTAATAAATATCAATCATATATTTTCGATCAGATATGAATAAACTTAAATTTACGCGAAGAGAGTTGTATGACGAAGTGTGGAAGGTTTCTATGCAAAAGCTTTCACTTCAGTTCGGTATATCTGACCGTGGTCTTACTAAGATATGTAAAAAATATGCAATACCTGTTCCAGGCTTGGGGTATTGGGCAAAAAAGCAGGCAGGTCACAGGGTAGGCCAAATACCATTACTAAAAATAAAATCGTTCAACCCGGAACAAATTGTTTTTACAGTAAGGGTACCAAAGATGAAAGCGCGCAAGTATACCGAAGAAGTCAATGCAGCAGTTTTATTTGAACAAGAGAAACAAAATCAAGTGAAAGTTAATTCTGCCGCTGTGGTGACTAATGTGGTGGCTATACAATTGCAGCAGTCATTAACGAGTAAGTGTGATAAAGAAGGAATTATCAAGACTAAGCGTGGTTACGTTGAGTGCCTTAAGGTAACTATGGAGCAAGCAAGTCGCGCACTATGTATCCTTGATGCACTTTTGAGGGCATTTCACAGTAGGGGTATACAGGTCTGCTACTTGGCTGATAGCAAGCTAAAAGTGACAGTATTTGAAGAAGTGTTTACCATTTTGCTAGGTGAAAAGTTTGAGCATGAATTGACTAACAATGAGAGCGGCGGTCAATATTGGAAGGCAATGCCAACAGGTAGGTTAAGGCTTAGATTTGAGTCAGAATATGAGAGTAGAACCTTCTATGACACATCTAAATATCAGCGGCTGGAGCGTAGCATTAACGGGATGCTGATTTTTCTTTTTAAAGCCTCAGATGATAACAAGAGACTAAGGCAGGCTGCGGAAGAGAGGGCAAGACGAAGAGAAGAGGAGCATAGGTGTTGGCAAGAGCAATGGAGGTTGGAGCAGATAAGAAAAAATCGGATTGAGGGGGTGTCATGCGCATCAGATAAGTGGGCAGCAATCTGTAGATTGAAAGAGTTTATTGCTGTTGCCAAATTAAGTGCTAATATTGATGTTTCAAGCACGAGCACGAAAGATTTTATCTACTTTACGAATGACAAATGCACACGCGAAAAGACACTTGAAAAATACAAGAATAATCCAGAGGGTGTTAAATGCACTGTGTTGGGATTGAAATTTCATATTAGTCTACCTGAGGATAACGATATTTTAAGACTAAAAGCTTGGATTATTATAAGTGATATTTTAATCGATAATAAAATTAATTCGTTTAAAACTATTCAACATGGCGAACGGATGAGTAAAGATCCGAATCAGAGAGGTAAAGATATTACAATATATGCAAACTTTAATCCTGAATTAGATATTCAAAGTTGGTCGCATATTCTGAAGCAAATTACCCAAAGCCTTACTAATGAGAAAATCCCTCCTGGATTTAGAACCCCGAATTTAATTGATAATCCAGAGAAGCCAATTGCCGGCAGTAATTACATTACGTATAGATATGAAGATGAATTAGAACCTAAGGCTAGGCTTGCGAATCGGCAACTTCTGAAGCGCATGAATCTTGTTATTAATATTGATAAGCATGGATGGCCTACAGATCAAAAAAATGATTTAGGAGCGAAAATTAGAGTTAATGTGTTGGGGCAGTTAGATATTCCTAAATATCAAGAAGCTAGCTCAGTTATGCAAAGTCTTGAGAGCGGCTTGACTAGTTTCAAGCTAAAATAAGTGGTATTATAGCCGCGGCTGTTTGTAGAATATTAGAGGTTTCTATATGAAAAAATTACTCAAAGTGGATCATCTTCATCAAAGCTTGAAAAACATATATTTTCATGATCTTGATGGTGGTTTTCATATGGAGTTTACAGCTGCCACTGCTCAAGAAGCCAGGAATGTTCGTAATGCCTTTAATTCTTTTATGGTGCGAGCGCCGGGGAATATGAATTTTGATTTAGTAGATACGTTGTCTGATCAAGTCAAAACAGGTGAGTTTGGTTTTGGAGCTGTGGGAGTATCGGGTAACATTTCTACAGCACTTGTTTTTTTGAAATCTAAAAGATTGTTAACTGATGAGATTTATCAACTTATTCTTGATGATAAGGATTTAACTGATTTTTTGAAAGCTAGCAGCCTGTATAAGTCTGAAGACGAAGCGCTCGTTTCTGATGATGAAAAGCTTGATAATGCTGATAATGTGATAACACCTGCTGAGACTTCGGTGCGGAATTCGCAAGCTGAAACATTAAATACAAATAATGTCGTTGTTCAGCCTAATGCATCTAATAATATTTCATTTACTGATCAGACTAGCCCAAAAACTCCGCCTTCTGTGAAAGTAAAGTAACTTTTAAAATGATAGTCGGGATGCTCACGCAGTCTTGAGCATTACCACATTGGTACCTCTGGATAACGCGTCCAAATAATCTGCCCAATGCTGCATCATCTTTTTTCTTTCAGGTAGATATTCTGCATAATTATACGCGGCACGAATATTGTTACGCTCTGCGTGAGCCAGTTGTCGTTCAATAGCATCACGATTCCAACCTTGTTCATTTAAAAGAGTGCTTGCCATTGAGCGAAAGCCATGGCCTGTCATTTCTTCTTTTGTATAGCCAAGTCGTCGAAGTCCTGCATTAACAGTGTTTTCTGACATTGGACGTGTTGGTGTGCGTACGCACGGAAATACAAATTTTCTCTGGCCTGTTAATGGTTGCAGTTCGCGTAAAATTGAAATTGCTTGTGCAGATAAAGGAACAATGTGCGTAACTCGCATTTTCATTTTTTCAGCAGGAATGCGCCATTCAGCAGTGTCGAAATTAAATTCAGACCATTCAGCTTTGCGTAATTCGCCAGGACGAACGAAGAGCAGGGCTGCTAAGCGCAGCGCGCATTTTGTAGCAAAATGACCTTGATAGCCATCAATGGCGCGCATCAATTCGCTAACAGCTTTAATGTTGGTTAAGGAAGCATGATGCTTTTTTCGTGTAGGAGGTAATGCGCCGCGTAAATCAGTGGATGGGTCTCGCTCAGCACGTCCAGTTGCAATGGCGTATCGAAATACTTGGCTGCAAGTTTGGTGTGCTCGATGTGCTGTTTCAATCGCGCCTCGGCTTTCAGTACGACGCAGTGCAGCTAGCAAATCAGGCGCGGTAATTTCGGTAATGGCTCGTCTGCCAAGCCAAGGAAAAATTTCTTTTTCAAATTGGCTTATGATTCTTGCGCTATGCTTTGGTGTCCATTTGATGGAAAATTTTGTATGCCATTCGCGAGCGATGGATTCAAAGCTATTCTCGGCAGCAATTTTACCCGAACGCTTCTTTTCTTGTTTGAGTTGTCCTGGGTCAATTTCTTTAGTTAATAACTCGCGTGCCTTGTTTCGTCTGAGCCTAGCTTCGGCAAGTGTGATTTGGTCATAGACGCCGAGAGCTAATAGTTTTTCTTTACCGTTAAAATAATATTTAAACCGCCAATACTTCGAACCATTGGGGGCGATGAGTAAAAACAGACCGTCTCCATCAGAAAGTTTATAAGCCTTCTCTCGTGGCTTAGCATTTTTATTTCGTTGTTTGTCAGGGTCATATTAAATCGTTCTCATTATCGAAAAAAAGATATGTTGGGGTACTTTTATTTTAGTACATTGTCTATGGGGTGCTTCTGTATGTTATTGTTTTAATATAAATTTCTACATGTTTAGGGGTGCATTTTTTTTAGGGTTAAAAACATCGTAGGGGTATCGACCATTAGCTACACCTGAAGTACCCCTATTTGTACCCCCAAAATGGGCAGGCTTCAAGAGGTCTTAGCCGGATCATAAAAGACAATAATTCAACTTTTTCTCGGGAAATTTAAGGATTTTTGGAAGTCTTAGGAACGTCTAGGAACAGGTATTGGGAGGGTGTCAATCACATTTGTCTATTAACTTATTGATTATATATATTTTATTGGATTCGATTTTCGCGACATACCCCAAGAAGTACCCCCACGAATTTGCTACTAAAAGATCAATTGAACCAGTGTTATATGCTTTCATTAGTAGATCTAATTAATGGTTTAATAGATCAAATTATGAAAACTAGCAAGCTAGGCGTTCCCTGTTCCCGAACAGGGAACACCGTGTTATACTGAGGATATATCCCAGTTTTAACGAGGCTAACATGCTTAAGCCACAAGATTGCGTCATCTTAATAAAATTACTGGCTAATCCGGCGGTGGATTGGTCTCAGCGCCAATTAGCAGAAGCGCTGTGTATCAGTTTAACGGAAATAAACGCAGGCATAAAACGTTTATGTGAAGCGGGTCTACTGAGAAAAGATAATCAAGCTAAACTTTACCCTAACATAAATGCAGCAGAAGAATTATTAGTGAGTGGTATTAAATTCTTTTTCCCAGCTAAATTAGGCGAGTATACTAAGGGTATTCCAACAGCAATTGGCGCACCGTTGTTTCACAATATCATTGCATTAGGAAACGATCCAATACCAGTGTGGCCGGATGCGCTGGGTGAAAAACGTGGAGTTGCTTTAGCGCCTCTTTTTCCATCGATTCCCAAAGCATTGCGTCAGCACCCAGATCAAATTTTTTATGAGTTATTAGTTTTGGTTGATGCAATCAGGTCAGGGCGTGCACGCGAACGCAATGTGGCTATAAAATTATTAAAAGAGAGGCTAGAGCATGCAAAGTAAAGGGATGGTGAGATTAGCAAACATCAGAATGCTTCAGTTTATTGCTGAAAAATTGGCTGCGCTCTGTAATGAAGTTGTATTTTTAGGCGGATGCACTACAGGACTTTTTATTACCGACCCTGAGTTTCCAGATGTTCGCTATACATTAGATGTCGATTGTATTGTTGATGTGATTTCACTGAATCAATATCACCAATTATAAAAAACAACTAAGAGCGAAAGGATTTAAAAAATCATTATCTGAGGATGTTATTTGCCGCTGGTTTTACGATGATGTCATTCTTGATGTGATGCCTACAGATGAGGAAATTTTAGGATTTGGTAATCGCTGGTATAAAAAAGCAATTAAGTATTCGCTGATTTATCCATTGACAGACAAACATAACATAAGGGTAGTTACTGCTCCCTATTTTCTTGCGACCAAGCTAGAAGCATTTAAGACGCGTGGGAAAATGGATTTTTATGCAAGTCATGATTTCGAGGATATTGTTTCAGTGCTAGATGGTCGATTGGAAGTAGTTGATGAAATCCTTAAGTCAGATCAGGAATTGAAAAGCTATCTTGTTAAATCACTTTCTGATATTGGTAGTAGCCGATCATTTCGTGGTGCTATACCAGGCCATTTTGTTCAGTATGGTAGCTTGTCTGAGAACCGCATTGAGTTGCTGGAAAATAAGATCAAAATAATTTCAGATGAGAAAATTTAATTATGAAGTTAGCATGGCTGACAGATATACACCTTAATTTTCTCGATGATGATGCGCGGAAGCAGTTTTATCGACAAATCGTAACAACTAATAGCGACGCAGTTTTGATTAGCGGTGATATTGCAGAAGCGACTTCTGTGTCTGATATTTTGACAGAGATGGCTGCTTACATAAATAAGCCAATTTATTTTATCCTAGGTAATCATGATTATTATCGTGGGCAAATAAATGAAGTTCGTGAGGCCATGTCAGTGTTAACAAAAGAAGAGAAATTCTTATTTTGGTTGCCAGCATCGGGTATGCAAATGCTGGATAAAAATACTATCTTGCTAGGGCAAGATGGTTGGGCTGATGGTCGACTTGGTGATTACGAAAATAGTAGGGTTGCACTTAATGACAGCCGTATGATTGCAGATTTATTTCAGGAAAAAATTCTTGGCAAAACTCAGTTGCTTGAAAAGATGCAGCAGCTAGCTGATGAAGACGCAATGCAACTGCAAAATGATTTAGTGCAAGCAGTTAGCCAGCGTCCAAAGAAGGTTCTTGTTTTAACGCATGTGCCACCTTTCAAAGAAGCTTGTTTGCATATGGGAAAAATCAGTAATGATGAGTGGCTTCCATATTTCAGTTCAAAGGTTGTGGGTGATATGTTGATGAAAATTGCTAGAGACAATGCATCAATTGAGTTTTTAGTGTTGTGTGGGCATACGCATAGTGAGGCAAATTATCAGCCTTTAGATAACTTAGTTATTAAAGCTGGGCAAGCTGAGTATTATCGACCGAGGGTGCAGGAGATTTTAGTTATATGAGAAAAATAAAGATGTCAGACCCCCTTTGGTTATTATTCAGCTAAACAGCAAAACCATGGCGCGATACTAACTTTAACAAGGATGACAATAAGCGTACATTAATTTAAAAAAGGAGTCGTATATGTCCTCAGAACAGGCTATTGCTAGTTACACGTTTTGGTTGATGATTTTTACGGGTGCGCTTGCTATTGTTGCAATTATTCAGATTTATTTTCTGAATAATTCGGACAAAACTGCAATCAAAATGGCTCAAGCAGCTAAAGATTCCGCAGATATAGCCAACCGCGCATTGATTGCTAGCCAAAGAGCATGGATACGAATAGACCAGATTGGGTTTGGTGGAGGTGGTCTTGCTATTGATAATCAAGGAGCTAGTGTGTCGGTTTCGTTCAAAATAACCAATACGGGAAACAGTCCAGCCATAAATGTTACTCCTCATGCGTGGCTTGTTGTTCTCAGAAATGGTGGTCCATTTCCATTACAAGAGCGGCAGAGGCGATGTGGCGAAATTCGCAATCAATCTTTCAACCCAGGATTTACTCTTTTTCCCGGGGAATCTTTCCCTGGCAATATGGGCTTTGGTAGTTGGAGTCTTGGAACCAATGCTAATCGAGCGGAAATTGAAGAAGGTGCTAGAGCAAGTGTTAATAGTAACCAGGTATTGCTTTTTGTCGTGGGCTGTATCGACTACACATTTCCAACTGACGCGACTATACATCACCAAACTGGCTTTATCTTTGAGGTGCAAAGAAACGATCTACTCACTATTTCTTTAGAGAACGGTATAATCCCAATTGCTCAATTGAGATTAATGGAAACTGGCGTTGGCGATAGTCGTTTTGCTGACTAATCTTTTATGCCGTTGAAAATAAAAGTGTCTGACACCTTTGATTCTCAATTAATCATTTCCAGTATGCCCGGCATGACCCTCACAAAATTCACAGCCGTCTAGAAAGCTAAATTCTAAATCACCGCCACCTATCTGACCTTCACTACACCAGTCACAAGAACCAACATCTTCGGAAATACTATGGCATTCAGCGCATATATAATACCCGTTATGGGTAACTACTGATCCGGAAGTGCAGCAGTACGCACAATTTATTTTCATGTAATTATGATCTTTGCCATAAGCCAGATTTGTATCCAGTTGCTCAGAAAGATATGCTGGATCAATCTCGTGATTGCAGTGTAGGCATCTAATAGGCTCACCATCTCCTTCTGATATTTCAATAGGTTCATCACAGTTTGAGCAGGGAATGATAATAACTTTTTCCTCAAAGATGCATACTTTGCATTTATAAATATAAATATTGTCTGTAATTGTGGATTGTTTGCAAGCCTCAAATTGGCAGGATGGACAAACTTTGAAAATAGCACCTGAAAGCTTCTCTTTATTGATATCGGACTTGGCTTCCTCGTACGTCGTAGCTAGAAAATCATGATATTTTCTCATTTTTTTGTTTAGTTCAGCTATCTTATCTTGGTATTTTGAAAAAGT
>CAJCIZ010000271.1 GCA_903970525.1 Myxococcales bacterium
TGATAGGTACCGACTGTCATCGTATCAGTAAAATCATTAAATAAAATGTTATTTGCCAACGCATCGGTACGTAATTTTCGAATTTTATTTGAATTCTCAGACAATATAATAAATGGTAGCTCAGAAATGTATGGATGCTCACCGCCATCAGCATCTCTATAATTAGTCAACCGCAACGCTTCGTGATCAATTGCAGAACCTAATCCAATACACATATGTGCAAGGGCATTCATCACCTTTCCTGGCTCAACACTTTTATTAAGAACAGCAACCAATTTATTTTTGAATTTTTCCACCGTATTTCTCCAAATAATATACCCTTCGTGCCTGAAGGAGCGAAGGGTATAGCGTGACAAATAACACTATCATCTTGATAATACACGAAAAAGGTGTGATTATCATCATTGACTCCCTTGCTCACTTCTTGTATAAATATGCAAAACTCAAAATCATACTAATATAATACCAGGAAGAAGAACATGCACTCTTCAAATACCGCAGGGCAATTTATCATACACACTAACAATAAACGAGACCAAGAATCATACTATCTTGAAAAACAAGAAGACCTTAAAGCATATTTAAACAGCAGCTCAGGCAAACAAACCGTTGATAATAATCTTGGTGTTTTAGCAGCCATTGATGCATGGGAACTTCACAGCAATACGAAATTAACCATGCTCAACCAGTGCACTGATAATAAAAAACGCAATCTTGGCATGATGATTGCGCTTCTTGGTGATAATCGCGCCTGCCAAGCCTATCTCACCTATATAAAAAAATTATATAATGATCGCGCTGATGACCTCTATTCTTTTTTAGCTATAAAATGTACGAACGGCGAGACGCTTGGCACTTTTATCGCGAGTTACTGCGATCATGAGACCTTAAAACAATATCTTGATCTACTCATATCGCTCAAAGATAATTCTACTTTAACGATACACGATTTATTCGCATTACTATCATACAATCCAATTGATAAAGTGTTATCAATTGGATCCAAAGTTTGTGCAGATCGAAAAAAAGAAAGCGTCATGATATTTTTGACAACGCTGACAACATTTATTGAAATGGGTATGGCGCCAGCAGACATAATCAAATATTTAATGACGTTAGAAGTTACCGCTCAAACTGCACCTAACATTGCAAATAGCAGCACAATAAGTCATGCAGTTGCAGCTATCCAAGCGCCTGAGACAGCACAGTACTACCTTTCATTTTTAGAAAAATGCATAAAACAACATTCAAACCAACTAGATATACTTGCGTTAATACGGTGGAATGCATTATTAAATTCATTTGTTATGTTAAGAACTAGACAAGGAGCAACGGTAGGTCACTACATAGCAAACTCACAAGATGCAACTACTATTATTCAATATTGTCGTTTTTTGGAAACGATAAACAAAACAGACAGTCATTTTAATCTTACTAATGTGTTACGCGATAACGGCAACGGTAAAATCGGTAATATGTACACATATATGGTTCAAAAACAAAATGGGGAAAACTTATACCAACTTATATGCGAAAATATATTTACCGGCATGGAAAATAAAAGTAAATTAGCAGAAAAAAAAGAAGTCGTATTTGATTACATCATGAGCCTCCCTTTTGATGAAAAACTACAAGCATTAAAAAATTCATTAACACCTACCCATCCACTACATGATTTTTTCATCCTTAAAAGAACTAAACTATTGATACATTCATTTAGTCCTTCAATTATTACTCAAATTCAAGCAGAGCTTGATAAACTCAACATAGTGACGCTCATAAAAGACGCGAGTGCAAAATTTGTTAAAGAAATAACACTCAACCCTAGTATCACTGATGCAATTAAAAAAGAATTCACAGCTATACCTTTACCAATCAATTTAAGTGACTCATCAAACATCGCCGCATCAGCTAGCGCAGCCTACTCACATACAAGTTCATATTATACAATAACGCAAACACCCCAGCAGGGTAGCTTATATCCTGTCTATATGGGACATGATCATTTTACTAACCCTACACATCCAACGATGACAGTGGTAGCAGATACTGCGATTCAGCCACCCAGTTATTTTTTATTGCCACACCCAACTTTTGATTCACACAGCGACCTATTACAAGCCAACCAAGAAACAAATCTTTTACCTGTAGCGGTAACCCCTCAGCAACCAAAGACAAGTGCTAATATTTCGCTAACACCACCATCTACAAGTGAAAATAAATCTGTTAGCGTCAGTCAATTTTCGCTTCATGGGCCTAGTACAAACGAAATTAATAAATTTAAAAAACCAGTCAATACACACACGCAACAAGAAGATAAACCAGTAGAAAAGGGAAATAAAAAACGAGAGATGGTATTAGGGTAAGGGTGCAGAAAGTTAACTTAGGAATATATATGACAAATATTATTTATCATATATATTCCTAGTTGACGCCATATTGTTATATCTATCTATTAGCTTAATGTGCTGACTTCACATCTGCCGCCTTACTATCATGTTTTTGCAAAATTGCTAACGTTTTCTTGTAAGCAATCTGCGATAATGTTCGATTCGGTGCTATGCTTAATGCTTTTTGATAGTACTGACTAGCTAATAAATAATTTTTATTTTCAAAATACACATCTGCTAATAATTCTTGCGCGGGCTTGACTGGACTTGGCGGCCCATAACCAAATGGCATTTGTTCTTCTAATTTTACCGCTTCTTGCAAAAATGTAATTGCTTTTGTAAAATCTTTACTTTTCAATGCGATTTGTGCTTTTAATTCAAGAATAACAATTTTAGCTACTGTAATGCCACCACTCGACACAGACGTAAAATAATCTGTCTCGTCATGATGAGATGCCGCAACATTTTTTGGTATCGATTTAGAAAGCTGCTCAAGATATAATATGACGGATGTTAAATCGCTTTTATCTTTCATGCTGTTTAAACGAATTAAACTATCTACATAAGCATTATTAGCAGCGCCATTTAATTCAATCCCTTTCATATCAACTGTTTTTAAATTTGCCTGAAAATCACCACTTTCGACAATATAAGCTGCGCGCATTAAGGCATAATACCACTTTGCCATTGGCGATGGATGCTTTTCAACAAACTGTTCCATCATTTTAACGCATTGGAAGGCCGCTTTATAATCTCTTTGTTGCAAGTATCCATAACTTAGCCATTGCAGAGCGTGAAAATCATGAATAGTAAACTTAGCAGCATCTGCTTTTGGATTACTCTCTAAACCTGCTGCCCATGCTTTTTTATTTGATTCGATTACCTGACTCCACATGCCTAAAGCAAGATAGATATGTGAAGGCATATGTAATGCATGCGGAGCATCAGATGCTATTTTTGAGTACTTGTCTGCATAATACAAGCCAAGCGGCGCGTGTATTGGATCGTCAAACGCATGAATAGCATAATGTATAGCGCCAGGGTGTTCTGGATTTTTTCTAACAATATCTTCTGCAACTGCTGCAGAACGCATATAAACAGTAAAGTCACGTTGACCTTCAGTGGAACCCAGTAATGCTAAAGCATAGAAACTCGCAATTTCTAAATCATTTGGATAACGATGGTATAACTCAAACATAATCTGTAAATAATTTTTATCACGTGCTACTTTATCACCTGAACCGTATAATGCCTGTATCGCTTTAATATAACCTTTTTCTTTTTCGTCATGCGCTTTTAAAAGCTGTAGGCTAGCATTATTACCTATTTTTTTGAGAACTCGTTGCCCTGCCTGGATATCGACCTCTCCCCATAGAGGGTGATTATAAGTCATTGCTTCTCCCCAATAAGGTAACACCTCATAAGGATCGAGTTGCTC
>CAJCIZ010000272.1 GCA_903970525.1 Myxococcales bacterium
TATTTAAGTGCAATGTGATCAGGATGTAGCTTTGCTCTCTGTTCAATCATTTCATGAATGGTTGAAAACACGTATGGATAATCGTTATTCAAGTGACAGCTCCTTCAATCTTATTAATGATAGATCCATTCTTTTTTGCCAAACAAACGCTCGCTTCTAATGCCTTCAGAGAAACATTTTTGCACTAACTTGTTTGATTCTATAATTTGAGGTGATGAATCGTTATAGTTCAAAGCCATAATATGTGTTAACCATGGCTCCATCCCCATCGCATAAACATACACTTCTTTTGCACCGGACCGCTCGACGATTGGCCATGCCCTAGCATAATCTGATCCTGAGAGCCTTCGGGATTGATTAAATTCACGAGGAAGAGGTTTATTAAATAAAGGTTCATAAACCCAACTCACAGGCGCACCTTTACATTCCATCCCAATAAACAAGGTATCTACTTTTCCGACATGGGAAAATATATTGTCATACAACACTTGATCTAAATTGTTAGAATCTGCGGCAAAAAGAAACTTTTTCCCTAGGAGTTGAATAACATATGCGGTTTTTGACTGTATATTCAAATCCCCATGTTCACCTAGAGATGGGATACTGATGATTTGACCATCAGGTAAATTAATTTTTTCAAATTTATCTAATACAATTACTTCGTTCATACCAATCGCTTCTAGCACTAACTTCAATGAAGGATCTACAATAGAACCGGATGCATGAGTAGAAACAACAACTCTCTTAATCTTTTGTCTTAGCGCTAACAATGTCTCTATGACTAAATGATCTTGGTGATTATGTGTAATCAAGGCATAATCGATAACATCAGGCATATCTGATAAGGTGTAGCGGTCAAGATCACTCACTTGATGATGACTGATAATGGGGTCAAGTAAGATATTCATTCCTCTCGTCTGTAGAAGCACACAGGCATGATTGATATAGCGTACCCTGATACCCTCACCCTGATAATTTTTGTCTTGTTGACACTCCTGCGCTACTCTATTCGTGGCAGGCTCTATGAGTTGTTGAAGCTTAGGTATTTTTTTCTCGGGTACTTCAAGCAAATTAATTAAATCATCAAATTTGATTGGCGTAGTTTGTGCATTAAAGATAGCATCAATTCTTTTATCATGAAATGCAATAGGCAAATGGATTTCATTTTCATTCTCGAATCTTGGAGAACTCAATATGAATTCACGCCTATCAGTTGTTAAATTTTTTAAAGCGATACTTTGAAAATCTGTATTATAATATTTATCATAAATGATAGGTTCAAAGAACCGTATGCCAGGTTGGCAATTGATGTCATAGACTAACTCAACACATCCACGTAACTCTTCAGGTAAATCAGCATATAGGCCTTCTAGTGAATAACCTTTTGCAACTTGTAATAAATAATTATTGAAATTAATAACTGCAGCATTTAGTTTTAATAGTGTAGTACAGTTTAATTCTATATTTCTTAATAAATTTTTAACATTTGCAACAGCTTCGATAGGTAAATCACAGATAGGCCCCCCTAATAAAGCCGGATCACTTGCCATCATAGTATGAAATTCAGGTTCATCCGCAAATGAATTTAATAGCTTCATAAATGAGTTTTTGATAAAAGCAGCCGCAGTAATTGGCGATATCAAAAATGACCATGCATACCAATTATAAGCTAATGGTTCTAGTATAACAGTTTGCTTTAGGTAGATTTCTTGATTTCTCATCTCATCTTTCCTGGCTTTAAATCGTCATTAATTGCTTTCAAATATGCCATGTTGTCTGTAAAGATTTTGTTAAAATAATCGCCTACAGTGAATGGATTTTTTTCAGTTTTTGATTTAGGTAATTCAGTGCTGTAATCTAAATTAATAAAATTGACTAAAGCTCTTCTTCCAATATACTCTTCAAACGTTTTTGATTTGACTCTATGAGGTAAGGCTCGCAGCTCTTTATCAGTAATGTGTTCCATTAATAATCCTGTCACGACCAGTGCTATCATATTATTGTTACTTTCAGGCATATTAATATCTAAATATACATCTTTTTTTCCAAACTCACCTTGCAGACCTCGTGTTTGATTATCACGATAAAACAATACTGCCATAGCAACCAAATCTTGGTGGGTAGAAAAAGTGATAATTTCTTCACTGGCTAATTCAGAAGTTTGATTATTATTTTGCGTCGGTATGTATCGATGCCAAGAACTAGCAATGTTTAACTTTTCAAAGTATTTATTAATAGATGGTAATCCATGATTGGTCAGACCAATGTCTATTGCATTCGCAATCTTTTTACTAATATTTAAAGAAAACTTTTGTATAATCTCACAATTTTTGCGCCAATTATGATGAGTATCGTCTCCCGGGAGTTTTTGTGCTGCATATCCATGCTCATCACAGCAAACAAAGTAGCGATATCCTTCAGCACCCATGACTACTTTGCCATCGATATATAAGCCTTGTTGCTTTCTAGGTGTTCCCTCATACTGACTTTTATATTCTTTATCACTGTCAAGGAAATGATCATAATCATCAAACATTTTCACAACACTATGACTTAATTCAGTTGGTAAATTAGACAAAGCAAAGACTTGATAATCACGTAAAGCGGTGAATACTTCTTTATTAAAATTATTATTATCTGTATATTCTACAATTGGTAATGGGAATGTCATAAATAATCCTCACTATTAATTTAAAAATTAAGCACCTTGAACCTGTAAACCATGATTTTGTGAAACCCAATGCAGCGAACTCGCATTTGATGGTTTAAATTGACTATATTGATTATAAAATTGGTTAATAGCACTCATATCATATGTCATGGCTAATCTCTTGCAGGCATATTTAGTCCTTTGATTACTGTCGACAAATACTATTTTATTATTTTCTTCTTTTATCATGCCATGTTGTTTCAAATAATGATGCCAAGCATCAATTTCAACACTTTGTTCCATACCATTTTGAAAAGAAATGCCTAACATTTCTTCCCAAATTTTTAAATCAAGGCCTCTTTCAGACATGATCGCCCAGCTATAATGTAATTCTAAATATGGTTTCGACTTGGAGGGAGCATAGACAGACCCTGGACGCAATGGATCATTGATGAAATCCTTATGATGCGCTGGCCCCATAATAACTTTGTTTTGTAAAAGAGAATTCCCTGTTGAACCAAAAGCCAACCATTCTGTGACAAGACTGAAATAAGTCGAGTCAGAAATACAACGTCTTTTATCTAAAGAGAAATACTGCCAATGATTTTCTTTAAAACTGTTGTTTTCCATGATATTTCTTGCGAGAAAATACTTATCACACAACTCTTCTTCAGTATAAACTCGTTTCATCTTTTTCAAGAAAGTCGTATTTGGTGTAGGAACAAACATATAAACAGTATAATGATTGGTACCTAATTTTAACCCATCTTCAAGATTTAATTGTAATTCTTCATTCGTTTCATCGGGCAAAGCAATCATTAAGTCTACATTTATATTATCAAACCCTGCCTGACGAAAGCGTTCTAACGCAGATGAAACTTGCAATGTTGAATGACATCTTCCTAGTCGCTTTAGACGCGCATCAATCATAGATTGCACACCCATACTGATGCGATCGTATCCAGCTTCTCGCAAACGTGTAAAATCATGGTTTGTCGTATTCTCAGGCGTTGTTTCTAATGTAGTGTCAATATAGTTGGGTGATAAATCAATATTTTGTTTTATTGTTTGTATGATATCGACTAATTGATCTGTTGATAATGATGTAGGTGTACCTCCACCAAAATACATTGATCTGACACCATATCCTTTTTCTCTTAAAGAAGGTAAATAGGCGCGAATTTGTTTTTTTAATGCTTCTACATAATCACCATAATGTGATTGTTGGCGAATTAAATCTTCTGTTTTTATATGAGAGACATAAGAACAAAAATGGCATTTCGAATTACAATATGGTACATGCACATATAATGAAATTTCTTTCATAACAATTCTCCCAATTTTCCAACAAAACAAACATTAATTTAATAATATTTTCCTTAAATATGATCCAAGGGGTAATCTTCTTGAATGATGTTTTATTCAAGAAGATTAGCCTTGAACTTTTCGCAGAACAAATTAAAACAGATAAAAGTTAGCTACAGCAACATTCACATGTTGTGCATGAAGCAGCCATAACTTTCGATACGGCTTCGCTATTTTCATCAATGATATTGTCTAAGAATTTAGATATTTGCAGATCATCAATTCTTAGGTTATCAATTTTTAATTGTTCAACTGTCACACTTTCTTTCTGTCCCATAACAATCTCCTTTTATAAAGTTGGAACTCGCAAATTATGTCTAGAGTAGAACCATTTGGAAATCTGTTAGTTTTACGGATATACAATCTAGTGTAATTAGCATTTGATAAGAGGTGAGACATAATGAGCAATTTGAGATATATGATCGTAACCATATGTTTATATTGATAGTTTATCAATTACGTTTGCAGAAATATTCAAGAGGGTGGGAAAAATATGATAAAACATACGACAACGAACCAATCCATCACGATTTTTACTTTTTTTGATGAGTTAAGTCAATCACTGAAAGCTGGCTGGGAAAAACTCAAGTCTAGCCAAAGTTATAAAGTCTATTCTGAAGCATTCGACTTTTTTAAAAAAGTAGGTCTTTATGAAGGTTTATTTCGACCAGATATTCCTAATCCAGTTTACGATAACGCCGCAAAAGAACTCGGTAAAGAATTCTTAAATAAAGCATTAGAAGTTGGATTATACTTCAAAGAACTCTTCCCAGGAGATTTCAACATATCGACTGAAAATGTAGTTGATGGATTAGAATATCGAATTTTTTATTTAACTGCTTATCACAATGGAAATAAACTTGGAACATATAAGTTATCATTTTCACATAGCCATCGTAATTTTGACTTTCCTGCACCACCAATTTTAGAAATTGATTCTGTTGAAAATCTAATATGAATATAAATTTAGACACTCTCGTCAATCAGTATGTCATTATGCTCAAAAATACACAGATCTTTAAGACTGACTCTGGTGCACAGATTAAAAATAGCAGAGGATCATGTGATATTGACGGGGAATCCAGTTATTTGATCTTACTTTGGTTACGAAAAAAATTGAATGGCGTTAATAAGGTAGGAGATTTTTTGGCTATAGATGGCAAAAAATCAAATGTCATACTCAAAATCATTAAAATATTAATAACACATGAATTTGCAAAATTAACTGAAAATACCACTGAGGACAGCGATAAAAAATTAATTCTGGAAAATAATAGAGTATTTCAATTTATACAAAACTATAGCAACAAACCTCTTCAGACACTTAAGTGGTTCATTGGTCAACCTGTAATATTAATTGGATCAGGTGTAATTTTAAAAAACCTAGCACATTGTTTTGAATGTATGGGTTTAAAAAATATTAAAATCATTTCCTCTGGAATTGAGATAAATGCTAAAGATAAAGCACTAAATTCTCATAATGCTTCTATAAAAATTGTAGCAATAGATAAGTTATCTGAATACGATACTAAAATATTGAATCTCATTAAAAGTATAAGAATATCAGCAATAGTATATTCTCATTTTTCTCATATTTATTCGATTGATAATTTTGATAAAAGAATTTCAAGCCTGGAAAATTATATTAAGTTTGAGCCAAACAGAGAAAATAGTCTTGTATCTCCTTCAGCTGCTGCTATAGCGGCAAATCATATTATAATGTGTATGCTATCTTTACATGCCGA
The DNA here is from genome assembly GCA_903970525.1 of Myxococcales bacterium. Classification (GTDB taxonomy): domain Bacteria; phylum Pseudomonadota; class Gammaproteobacteria; order DSM-16500; family DSM-16500; genus UBA5158. Next base: position 5,761 of record CAJCIZ010000272.1, read on the forward strand.
GTCAACAAAGCCAGCAATACGCTCAATATCAATTAATCAAGAGACTCTATTAATGGAACCTTATGAACATGCTCACCATTGATGAAGCTTATGAGTTAACTCAAAAATTACATGGGGCACCCGATACATTTCGCATCAATACAAATCTGAATTGGAATCTCGCACCAGCATTTTTTTCACCCAAAGGAAATAGCACTTATATTACTTTATCACATACAAATAATGATATATCAAAAGTTAATATTAATGAAACAGGCCTATTAGATAAACTTAGCATACTCTTATGGATGGGATATGGATGTCAGAAAATTCGGGTCTCTCTAGAATCTGATTTAAAAAAAGCTAACAGTGGATTACGTCCAAAATACTTTCCGCAACGTGCAGTGGCCTCAGGCGGCGCAGCATATCCTAATGAAATTTATATTAATTTTAATGCTGATAAACAATATATTTATCGATATTCACCAAACTATCACGCTCTCATCGCGCACAATCAATCTATCAACACTGACAACCAATCTGATATAAAGATTTATATTAATGTTAAATTTGAGCGTACTTGTTTTAAATATAAAACATTTGCTTACCGATTATCTGCTGTTGATACAGGTGCTGTATTAGGACGCTTAATAGCCATATTAAACGCATTAAATATAGACTTCGATTTAGATTTTGATTTTAATGGGTATGACACTAATGAATTATTAAAAATCAATGATAATTTAGAAGGAACATATGCTATTTTATCGATAAAACATAATTCCGTTACTGCTATTAATGACGTAATCAACCAATATAATATAAAAAATGATGCCTCTCTTAATACAAATGCTGCACAAGAACAATCATGCATTCCTGCTGAAATGATAGCCTTGCATCAACGTGCGCATTATTGTGATACTCAAGAAGAGAATAAAATTAAAACACAGACAAATTTGAAAAAGTATCGTACTTATCCATTAACGGATTTATTTGAGGCGAGTCTAAATCGTGCCTCACTGGCTAATTTCTTTACTGGAGAGTCATCATCGAAGAAAGTCTTAATTGAATGCATCGAGCACTGTGTAAACTTATTAAAATCTGTGAGTCACCATTGTAAAGGGGGTTCACTACCAAATTTGAATTTCTATTGTAGTGTCTTTAATCTATCTGATTTAGAAAGCGGACTGTACTTTTACAATCAGAATCAACTTATATTGATTGACAAAGATGATCATCAATTAGATATAACAAAAAGTCTACATTTGAGTTCTGCGAATATTGCTCTTTCATCTTTTATTATTCACATCACAGGGAATATCGATTGGAGAGGAAATTCAAGAGGTTTAAAATTCTATAGAATTCTACAAATGTACGCTGGTATAGCAACTGAGGCGATAAGTTTAGCTGCGAATATGTCTGGATTATCAGCACACCCTTATCTTGGATATAACAGTAACAAAATTAAAAAAATATACAAAATTATTCCATCTGATCAAGAGATTTTATGTCAGATTTGTATTGGCGATCCAGATCATAACAATATTTATCATCAAATTATGATCTAACATATAAGTATTTTATATTTAATGGAGAGTAAAGAGACATGAATAATATAATAAACTTAAAAAGAAACTGGTATCCAGTCTTAATCAGCAGCAACCTTAAACAAAATAGTCTAATAAAATTTCAATTATTTGGTATTCCATTTGTACTTTTCAGAGATAAATTTCACAACCCTGTTTGCCTAGAAGATCGGTGTCCACATCGCGGCACACCTCTTTCATTAGGCAAAGTATCAAACGGTCAATTAGAATGCAAATATCATGGCTGGTGTTTTGGTACAGCAGGTCAATGTCAAAAAATACCTACGCTATCTTCTGATAAACCCATTCCAAAAAAAGCTCATGCAAAGAATTATCCATGTTTAGATAAGCATGGTGCAATATGGGTTGTACCGAACAATATGGCATCAGATGAAACACCGTTATTTCATGATCATCTCTTTGATGTACGTAATGAAACTGAATCAAAGTATATTTTGTCTAGCTGGGATGTTAATGTTGCGTATGATCTTTTTATAGAAAACTTATTAGATCTGTCTCATCTACCATTTATTCATCATAATACATTATCAAGACGGTCACGTGCCCAACCTATCACCTTTGACTTATTACCTGATAAATATGCATTAATTAGTGGTGAAATCAATTATCACACATATAAAAATGACTACTTTAGACAAATTTATAAATTTGTTGAACCTTGCATAATCCAATATGATTTTATAAGTAAGAAAAATAACAAAAGTACTATTTCACAATTTTACTGTGTCCCAATTTCAAAGGAATTAACACGTGTATTTTGTTATCGATATCCCAGCACAGATCTCAGCTATACTATTCAAAATAGTTGGTTAATGAGACTATTAGGTAAACCTATAGAAAAGTTAATTGCAAAGCAAGACTTAAATGTTTTACAAGGTCAATATCGTAACAAAGCATTAGGTGCAAATCTATTAAATCAACCTGTACAAGCTGATTTATTAGTCTCACAGTTTAGACAATGGTTGAATAAGCAAAATATAGATTCATATTGGTTTAAAGAATATTCAATATAATAATCTAGGCACTTTGTAGAATATGCGTTTTTAATGCTGAAATGAAATAATTAATATTATCAGGATTGAGACTGGAAATATTAGCTCGTCCCGTTTCATCAATAAAGATGCCATATTCATGCCTCAATTCTAGCAGCTTACTTTTTGTAATATCTAGCAAGCTAAATATACCATTTTTTGAAGAAAAACCGCCTTGTGTAGTTTTGGAATTAAAAAAATGACTATCTAAAAAAGTACGGAGTTGAACAATTCTATTTCTCATTTCAACAATATCACTTTTCCACTCTGAAAACAAATCGTCAGAACTCAAAATAGTTGATACAATAGCTGCGCCATGATGGGGTGGCATAAAATATAATCCATTTGCTGAATAACAAGCCTGTTTTTCGAGCAATTCAGCAGTTTTCTTATTTTTACTGATAATTGAGAGCGCACCTACTCTTTCATTGTAAATTGTGAAGTTCTTTGAAAAAGATGTGCATACAAAAAGATTTTCAAAATAACTACTAGCAATGCCAAGAAATTCAATATCTTTCTGTAAATCTTGTGATAATCCAATGTATGCACAATCGAATATAGGGATAACACCTTTATTTGAAAGAAAATTAAATAAACATTTCCAAAGATGCGTGTCTAAATCAGTACCCGTAGGATTATGACATGGACCTTGAAGAATAACTACGTCCCCTTTTCTCATGCCAAAAAATTCTTTTTCTAGGATTTTAGAAATTTCATGTTCACCTTGTATTGATTGATTTAAAGGTGTGTTTAATTTCAAAATATTCAGATATTGATAAGAAACTAATTTTATACCAGCCGCTTCAAGTATATTTATATAATTGCTCCATGCAGGTATTGCCAACCAACATCTGCTATGTGAAGCATTTTTCTTAATGATGTCTAATACAATTCTCAAGGCGGCACTACCACCCGCTGTATTAATCGTTTTTACAAAATGTTGGCTTGGCTTGAAAATATCACAATAGAATACTTCATCTACTAGCGTATTAAATCTTTGGCATCCTGATAGCCCAAGATATGACTTTGATTTTTGATGCCTTAAAATATATTTTTCAGCATTTTTTACAGATTCAAATAATTTACATTGACCATCTTCACCATAATAAACACCTATTGTCATGTTGATTTTATTGGTAATCTTGCATTGATTAAACTCATCATTAAGTTTCAGTATGGAATTTTCTATTGTAGGCTTGATATCTTCAAACATATATTACTCTGCTACTACAATTTTAGTTGGCACATAATTATTTTGATCTCTCAACAAGATCGTTTCATTATTTTTTTCTGAGAGAATTATATCAACTTCGTCCATAGCATACGTTTTGACTTGATTAAAATTCTGATAGAGTCTATTTATAGGCAGTGAAGTTGATGGATATATTGCATCACCTTTACATAAAAAATCAGGAAGAGTATTTAATAATCTATCCAAACATTGGCTATTTTCAGCACTATGGCAATAATCAAATATCACGGCTTTACTATCATAGTGAAATATTTGATCGAGTAGCCAACTGAACACTGTTTTAGGTAAAAAGTATGATATACCTTCCAGAATAAATAATGGTTTTTTTATCTCTGGGAATAATTCATTAAGCATTGTTCCTTTTTTGTAAGCATCTATAATATTAATACTACAATTTTGAGAAAATTGAGGTTTAAAATTTGTGAGTGATTCTACTGAACTTATTCTTTTCTGCCTTTCAGATAACATTTCATCAACATCACAATCAAAGATTGCTATTTCTCTTGTGATTTTATTGCTAATTAAATATGTTAACATTGATAAGCCAGAGCCAATTGATATACAGCTGTCATATTGTCTAGCTTGTAAAAGCCTAACAGATTCATTTAAAAGAAATCCAGCTCTTGCACTGATGACTCTCCCCAATAATGGGTAGTTGAAATGCTTTATGAATTGATAAGTATTATTTACTCCATCAGAACTAACGAGACATTTACTAATAGAATCATGACTCATGTTTGGATATGAACAACGTAATAATGCTGTCATTTCCGCAGAGTGAATATTTACATTTGTTGTTTCTTCGTCAATACTATTTCTAATCATATTATTTACTACCTTATATTCATCTCAAATAATGATACATTTTTGCCGGCACTCTCTAGAATAAGTAGTATTACGTAGGGACTATGCTGGATTCTTAACATATACTTTTACCTGATTAAGTGAACTCATTCTTCAATGAGATAAAAAATGCAATCAGACATATCTATATCAAAATTCATTATCTCTAGGCGATGCAATCTTCCGATAAGTTCTCTAAAAAACTTAAGAGATGAGGAGTTATTCAATTGTATTGATGAAATGACAATGCTTAGAAATACTAAAGAAAAAATGTCTGAGATTTTAGTTGAGAATTTATATCAAATTATCCCCAAAGTTTCTAATACTCACAGAGACTCATTCATACAATTAAAACGAGATATTTATAATAATCGGATAGTACAAAATTCGCATGATGATATTATTAATCATTATAAACTTGATGAGCTGAAAGATAATTTGAATAGCTTAATAGAAATGAATTCGAGGATTAAAACAATAGAGCAACAATTACATGAATATCATGATAATTATTTAAATCGATCTAGAACGATAATTTCAGAATTATGCTCTGATAGTTACTTTCAAAAATCACTTCAATTATCTGGTCAAAGATTAATAAAAAAAATAAGTGAATATCAAATTGCTGCGAATAATAACGTCACCATAAATAAGAAATTAAAACAAACTGAAGAAACCTTGTTAAGTTATTATTATCGAATGATATTAAAGCCATCACCATTTGCAAGCTTTACTTCTATTATTGCTCACATTCAAAATGATTCAATTAGTAATAATGTAGCGAAAAAACACGGATTTTGTTCTATATCTAGAACACTTATTAAATGGTTAGAGAATCAGTGTTTAAATAATGATTCTATCATTGCAAGCATTCCACTCAGAGTCAATTCAACAATTATTGAGAATAGAGATGAAATTCGATTCTTTACTCGCGCAAATGAAACAAGTAAGAACATGTATGGCGGCGAGAAATATATTAAGATAAAAAATTCTGCATTTATCAATAAAATAGTTATATTATTAAATCAGCATAATTTCTGCCAAAAAGAATTAATAGATGAGCTTAACATATCTGACGAATTAAAAGATAATGTATCCCAATATATTAATGAATTGATTAACATTGGTTTATTAGAAAGAAAATTATTTATTCCTGACTTAACAATATATTATGCACATGATCTATCAATATTTCTTAAAGAATGCCATAGTGAAACTTCCCAGATATTGGCAAGGCATTTTCATCAGTTAGATATCATTGAAAAAAGCTTTCATGAATTAACTGTAAATCAAAGAAGAGCAAAATTAATAGAGTTTGAACATATTATAAATAAAATATTATCTCTACTTAGTCTAGATAAAATAAATCTAAGTGATATGCGTAATTACATTTATGAAGATGTAGGTGAAATTCATTACGATCTAGATGAAAAATTAAATAATTTTGAAAAATACAAGAAAGAATTCAGCACCCTCTCGAAAATATTGCCCATATTAGATGATTCTGTTATAGAACGACTTTCAATCTATCATTATTTCATAAAATTATACCCTGATGATAATACTTCAGTGCCTTTACTTGAATTCTACAATGAATTTGGCAAGTTAGACATTCAAAAACTGACTCTTATCATGCAAGGTAAAACTTCATCTGTTGTCAGAAACATTAAGGCTTTAAGAAGTGAATGGTATGCAATGCTAAATTCACTGATCAATACCAACAAAAATTCTGATGAAATTAATATCAATGAAAATTGGTTGAATTTATTTGTCAAAAAAATACCGAATTATGTCTACGATTCAAAATCGTCAATTTATTATGTTCAGCAATGCAAAAATGTAAATGATGAACAGCTAATGTTCAATGGTAGCTCCATGGGTTATGGCGCACTTTATTCTCGATTCTGCTCAATCTTTGGCAACGATAATAATCCAGTCAACAAAGCACTCATTAAATCATTAGAAGAATCTTTTGATATTAAAAATATGTTTGATCTCGCTGCTGTTCTAGGTGTCAACACTAATATTCATCCAGAAATACTACAGAATTATATAGAATATCCTGGCTGTGTAGCAAAAAAATCTACTATCAAATCCAAAATATATACATTAAATGATATTTCTATCAAAGCTGACAGATCAAAACAACGATTGGTATTAATTCATAATAAAACAAATGAAGAAATATCTTTTATACCATTAAATTTTTTATACCCAGCCGTGGGTCCAAATTTATATCGTTTCCTCTACTTATTTACACCCTTCACAAATTACAAAGGTGGTATTTGGGGAAAATATCTAAATAATTATCCAGACGATGAAAGTACATATTTTCCTAGATTGACACTTGGCAATATTATTCTAGATAGACAAACTTGGAAGTTTCCTACCAAATCATTTTCAGCCGCATCGGCCCAAGATAACATCATGTATTTCCTAGATGCACTCAAGAAATGGCGTGATGAATGGAAAATTCCAGAACATATTTTCTATCATCAATCATCTAAAAATTTAAATTCATCTGATTGGATTATTGCTATGAAAGAATATTTAACTTTTTCTGGCAAAGCTAAAAGAAGAAAGCCTCATTTCTTAGATTTTAAAAACCCACTTTTGATCAAAATGTTTCAAAAAGTTATTAAAGAAAACACTGAAAATAATATATGGATTAGAGAATGTTTACCCGAAGTATCACAATCTGAACTCGAGTATACACAGGAATACTTAATTCAAATAAATACTGTTAACTAAGAAAATATATTTTATGAATTTAGAAAATGTTACTCACATACCTATCGTTTTTCTTCATGGTTTCATGGGGACTACACTTGCTCATTTTGGTAAGGCAATCAAGTCTTTGTATGGAAAATATCCATTAATTGGTATTGATTTACCTGGCCATGGTTATTGTTCTTACGATAAAAAAATTGATCATTATTATCAGAATTCAGTAGAGTATGTAATAGATCAGATAAAAACATACAAGCAAGTGAATTTAATCGGCGCATCATATTTAGGCGGCACCATCGCGTTGAATATCGCACTTCAAAAGCCGGAGTTAATTAATAAATTAATTTTAACAGGCTTCACTTATGATGTGCCACAAAAAGCATTTTGCGCATGGGCAAATAACTTTAAATCACTTGCCAGAATGAATATTGCGCTAACTAATGAATATAAAAGATTACATGGATCTCATTGGGAATCAACCATGGATACTATCATTGCAAATATCAATCTAGAGTATGATAGATCTATTAAAGTCACATCTAATAGGTTACGTGATTTAAAGAAACCAGTTTTACTGCTTAATGGCGATTACAAAGACAGTGAAGTAAGAGCCGCAGAAACTTTTAACACTCTTTCATCTTATTTTAAAAGCAAAGTGATAAAAGGTGCTGGTCATATTGTAGCCTATGATAAGCCTTCTGAATTTTGTAATGCAATAGAAGATTTCTTTAATTCTAATTAATGATTTAATTTTGGAAGCTATATGGGACGTTTTATATTGAATTTAATAATGATAGAAAATGAACTCAAAGAGTTATTACAAGTACAAGATGTACAACGTCAATTAGACTCTCTAGAAACAATGGTTATTAAATCGTACTTGAGCTCTTTAGATATTGTGGAGATAGATTTATCACAATTTCCACCTGATAACACATTAAAAGGATGGATAACATGGCTTCAACCATATTTACCCAATGGCCAGATTTAAATTATCAGTTACAATTGCCAAATACTAATACTGTCACCGTTAATGGCGAAAGTCTGACATGGCAAGAAATTTATATTGCAGCAAAAGATGTCTCTCAACTGATTCCCCATAATGGGCTTTATATCATAGATGCGAATAAGGGTATTAAGAGCATAGTGTCTCTATTAGCTACAGCTATGACACCGGGCTGTAGTTTTATTTGGCGAAATACACATAACACAGGTATTCAACCATCGAGGAATCTTGATGGCATTTATCAAGTGAACCACTTAACACCTCATACAGCACAAATAGATCGTCTGTATTACGGAACAATGACATCAGGATCAAGTAGCCAATCGAAGACAGCAATGGGTTATGCAGATCATTTGATTTCAATAGGAATATATTACAGTGAAGTCATATACAGGCAATCTTCTACACTATCATCTGAAAATAGCGTTATTGCCTGCTGTTTACCTATGGAATACTCAGCCGCATTCATGATGGCTTTGTTACCCGCCTGGGCATCCGCAAGAAATCTCGTTTTTTTTAGCCCAAACAATTGGAAAGATATTTTAACACTTGCAGAAAAAGTAAAAACAGTCATCGTAACTGCACCCTGCATGTTAGCTTCAGCCAGTGCCTACATTCGTAACCAATATGAACCAGAGAATTTGACATTTTTAACTACAGCTGGGTATTTATCACAAGAACGCGTGGCCAAAACGAAGGAAAAATTTCCGAATGCACGATTTCAAATTTCATATGGCAGCACAGAAACGGGAATTATGACACTAGGTGATTTCTGTGAAACAAGTACATCTGTAGGTAAACCATTATATGGTAAATCGATATGGTTAAGAGAAAAAAGTAGTGAGATAGGCAAAATTACAACTGCAAGCATCGATTGTCGCGAGTTTTATCTTGAATCAGAACTCAATATTAGGGACGAGCATGGCACTGTAACAAACTTAGATTACGGTCATTTTGATAGTGAAGGTAAACTCTATTTAGATGGTCGCGTCGATAAAGCAGTGAAATCAAATGGGTTGCTATGCTATCCAAATCTCATTGAGCGCTTTATCTTAACCATGCCGGGTGTTGTAGATGTAAAAGTTCATCTTATCGAGAAAAGTATTGGATCAGAATATATTGAAGCTGTGGTAATTGGCAATGTCTCGATAGAAGATATATCAAATCATTGTGAAAAGTTAGACATTAAATTAAGGCCCCATTCCTATAAAGTATTTAGTGAACATGGCACTCACTATTCAGACAGAGGGAAATTAATAAAACAGCCATCAACAGAAATTATTGAATAGGATAACAATATGAATCATAACAATTGGATGCATTTTGAATATAATATTGATAACAGTCGTGTTAACAAGTTCCTCATAGCGTTATTAGAAACATTTCCAAACTGTGCTTATTTTGATAGACAACATACAAAAGATTCCCAAAAGATTAGAATACATATTAGATTAGTTAATGAGAATATACTGCATAAAATCGAGAAATTCAGAGAAATTTATTCTTTGTCTCAGCTCAATGATTACTCAATTTCAGATGATATCGCAGACTTATTCCAAGGACCTTCTGCCGAAAAAATGTATCTACAATTTAGCATTGATTCTATGAGTATGATATTAGATTGGCTTAAACTAATAGATGGTAAAAAAACAACATTGTCAGATATTGCATTCAGCACTATGAGTCAATATGTCTTACACACAAAAATAAACCATATTTTCCTCAATAAAATGACGGAAACTTCCTTACCATTGAGTTTTTTGTCATTTCGATCACATTCAGACGGCTATTTTGTGAGAATGGAACAAGAGGACTCTTACAGAAAACAAATGGAAAATCTGTATCAAACTAACAAAGAAATATATAGTTCTCGTTTCAAGCAACTCAAAAACAATGATAATTCTATCACTGCTTCCGAAGAATGGATGAAGATGATAAATAAGTTTTATCCTATTTTTAAATCTGCGATAAAACACAAAGGAATACAATATAAACCAGAACAGTCTGGCTATATAGCAGATAGTTTCAAATTATCAAAAGACAACTTCCATTATAAAACCCAACACGATTTTATTCTAAATAGTTATATTAGGCGCAGCCAAAGGATGAAAATACTTAGACTCATGACAGGGCTTATGTATCTTACTTTGCATAGACTAGGATTAAATTATTTGGAACGCAATTTTTTATGCTATGCCATAGCGCGCACAGTAGAAGATGTTTATCAAACTAATGTAGATAAAAGTATAAATGCCCTAAAAAGTAAAATAATAAAACATTATGTGAAACGAATCATAACTTTTGGGTTAGCTACGTGATGGAATTATACGACAAAATACTTAAAAAGAATTACATTCTAGTTCACGAAACTAATAACAAAACATATTTATTAAATTGTTTTGGCTCTATCATTATTAATGGGCTAGATGGTTTTAATATATGCCGTTGGCTGACTCTACTATTGGATACAGGCATAACTATTACTGATTTGCAGGAAAAATCACCCGACAACCTGAGAGATTTTTTAATAAATTTAGTCTATAGTCTCATCAAAAACAAGCTTATTTATTTTGAAAACACAGACACAAAAGTATTTAAATCACATTTTGAAAAAAAATTATTAGAATATTTAAATTGTTACCATATTGATCCTGACACTGAGCTAAAAAAGTTTTTTTCTATAAAACCAATCTGCTATGGATACGGGGAACTCTATCATTCGATAAAGAAAGAATTATCAATATGGCAATCAATTCGATATCAATTCCCATCTAGAAATCAAAGACCCTGCTCTACAAATGATCTGTCAGAAATCACGGATAATTATTGCGTCATTGAAAGTGACGTGAATTCATACTACTTAATTGACATCAACAATAAAATTCTTTTTTTTGATATGAATTCATATGATTCCTCGATCTCAAAGATTATAAATAATTTGAACCTACCATCTTTAAAACATCAAACAGGTATCAAAATACCTATCCCCCCTCAATCAATATGTCAAATGTTCATCGCTGGATTCTTTTATCAATTTACTGGATTGAAGCAGAGTTTATTAAAAACCTTTTGCAAGGATACCCTACAAGTACAATCCCATAGAATGCCATTATTTTTTGATAAAATTATCCCGACTCTGCTCAATGAGCATGACTATCTCGATACTAATTTTCATGTTAGAAAAGACATCCCTATACTCGGAGGTAATGAAAGTCTCATATCCGAAATGGAAAGTATTAATCAAACAATCTCGTATTTTATCGATGAGATGACAGGGCCTATCGTTCATCTTAGCGAATCAGATGACAACCAATTACCCCTATCTGTGAGTGAATGTAGTGTAATTAAAAATAGTCATAAATTAAAATGTTATGGCTTATCTGCTAGAGAATGTAGAAATCAAGTTGTCTTATACGCTCTTGAAAATTATATTAATAATAATTATGAAGCTAGCACAAATAATCATATGAAATATACTGCTGGATGGAGCAAATACGAGTGTATATTTCGCAGTGTCAGAGAAAGAGTGAAAATATGCTTTCCCCATACAGATAAAATTAAATCAAAAATAATAGATATTTATCAATTAAAATTTAATAGTAAATCTACCATTTGGTATTTATTGTCAAAGCTTAAAAAATATTATCATAGTCACAGCAAGCCAGTCACTTTCTATAAAATATCATCGGCATACTATATCTGCGAAATTAAACTAGATAATGGTCCAATCATCCGAGAAATTGGTTTGTCCATTAAGCAGTCATTAATTAACACACTTAACCAAGCGCTCATTCAGCATATTTTCAACGATCAAACTCAAACTGTTGATTTATACTTAGCGCTATCATGGGCAGATACTACTTTATCTAGGATGAAGAATTTCTGCCAATTTATTAACGAAAATTATCGTATTTATGAAGCAGATTTCAGTGATGTTTTCCCACAACAAAATGTCGATAATTTTCATTTGATAAGTCTGTCATAGTAACTTACTGCTCTTATGACAAGCGAGATAGTCGTATTATTTTCTGTAAAGATGACTTACAGACGAAGACCCGCAGAAACTTTAGGTGTTTCGATTTGTGATGCATTCTCCAAACCCCTAACAACCAATTTAAAATCAGCATGATTTTTATTCTGTGAGACGACCTGGAAGTCCATGTCTAATGAACCACGCGGATCTTGACTGAGGTATCGAGCCACTGCGTCACATTCTGCGCTAAAAATTTCTTTAGAGGTATCTGAACCAATAATATTTCTAGCCAATTTAAAAGCACTCGCCAAGTTATTCAATCCAATCATGAGTCCTTCTTTTGAACTAGAGCGTATTTGATCTGCTGTTGGTGTCACATTTAGCTTTTTTGATTCTTCTGAAAGTGCTTTTTGTAAAGCTGATTGAGGATTCAACAAAATTGATACGCCATACCCTATAAATATCGCTCGCTTATTTTCACCACCATGAACATTTAGTTCATTTGTTAGTATTGTTTTTGTATTATCAGGGATTTTTTCCCATACTTCTAATAGTAATTTACCTTGTTCCGGAGTAGCGAGTCTTGCAATCCCTGCAAGTCTGATGAGCGCTGTACTCTCAGGTGTAGTTAACTCAACTCCAATACACTCACCCCGATACTGCAAATAAGCAGCGTATACTTTATCAATTGTGGTATAGGGCATAGTTTCTAAACAAGCACGAACTTCATTGAAAAAATTCCAGGTTTCCTCATGTAATGTCAAAGAACCATTAGATTTAAAGTGTGCAGCTGCGCCTGACACATCAAAAATGGTATGAATGATATAAAGATCAAGCGCTTGTTTATCTAACGATGTCAGTGCTTTTAAGGCTACAATAGGTAATTCTAGCTGCTCAAATTGAGATATATCACAACCTGATGCATAACCCTTAATGATTGCGTCGCGATAAGTTTCTGGTAAATTCATAAACCCTGGAAAAAACTCGGGTAATTCTTTCAACATTTCAGATAACAGCAAGTCATGCGTTGTCGTCTGTTTATTAGATAGTTTATTGTATTCTTCTATGACTCGGTGAACTTTCCCCAAGTCATTGCATAAAATGGACCAGATCGCAGCAGCGAAATCATCCGTACTTTTTAATGTTTTCAAAACATATTCACGCATTTTCTGAAATGAATCATATGTTAAAACGGGTTTCTTCATTTGAATTTGGCATGCAACAAAATTATCATAATCTTCTCGCGTGCCATTTATCACATCTTTTAATCTGAGCAAACCTGAAAATGCTCTAATTTCTTCATCTTCTGTTAATGAATAAAAATCTTTATTAGATTTTGTCTCTGGGAGTCCTTCTGCAGATGTTTGCGCCTTACCTTTTAAGTAGGCAGATTCTGGTATACATTTCTGAATTATTTTGATGAAAGATAAATAATCTAACTTAAATAGATCGGCGAAGTTGTTTGTTAATATTTCTCTAAGACTACCTGTTAACATCATAAACTCCCTAAATGAAAGATACAACAATGAGTATCTCCCTAATTTTTTGCAGATGTAATTTATCACACGGTTACTCAGCTGTCACGTATAATTGAAATAGAATGAACACTTCAAAAATGATAAATTTATTTTAATTGAATAGATTTATGAATGTCATTGATTGCATTCTGACATTTTTTTATAGCCTTTTGATATTTATTTTTCTTATGCTCTTGCCACATCGTTGATATGAATACGGAAATTATTGAGCAAGAATTATTATAGGCGTTCGACATAAATGGAACCATCGTAATAGGATTAATATCAGCAGAGCTATTACAGATATTCCTATCGTCTACCCACCTGCTATTATCCGCTAGTTTTTGCTCTATCTTCTCAAGATTTTTTGTTAATTTTAATTGTTTAGCATTTATTAGAAATGAATCATGCATTTTTTGCTTAATTTGAGAACCTATCATCCCATTATTTGATTTAAAAAAATGTTGGCTATACGCAATCGACCAAACTTCATCTCTATCAATGAGCCATTTGTATTGAGAATGAACGCAGAGTAAAAATGACAATGATTTATAATCTAAATATAGAAATAATTGCAATTGTAAATCTTCTGGAAGCCTTAACATACATGTCACCATAATTATATTATGAATGACATTTTATAAGAGCATATGTTGAATAATATCCGTAGTACTACAGTATTCTACAAACCACAACACAAACGCCTATACCCTCGCTTGACGAAGTTATCGTTTAACGTGGGCTGGGTTAGCGAATTGAATCCACTTGTAGTGCCATGGATTGAATAATACATATGAATATCCATACTCGCTACATCTTGCAGTTTCGTTTGATTATTTTGTTTGTGAAAAGTCGACATTAAATTAAAACTGTAACTTTTACTCGAGTCATTAGTTGAAAGAAAAGATGCAGATTGTTTATCATTATTATAATGGTCATTCTGTTTTACAATTATTAATTTATTTTGTTTTGGAATATTAAGTTGGCGAGGAATAAGTCTATTAATAAAATTAAAACAGCTTTGTAACATTCTTTGTGTCTTATTTTTAAAAAAGAACCATTGCCATGGCTGGCGTTTAATACAATCATTATCTGTCGACAGAACGGAAAGAATAGATCTGACTTTTACAAATAATTCTATTTTCTTAGTTTGGTATTGAATTTTACTAACCTTACTTAAATCAGCGTGTGCATCTACAATCGACTGGCGAAGAGAATCAAACAATTTTTTAATCGAACGTCTTGTTTCGGTCAACTTATTGATTAGAGCAGTACTTCCAGCTATTTTACTTAATCGCTCTTCTTCATTTAAAATAGGCATCATGATTTGATAATGAAATAAAGAAGTTAAACCATTATATTTCTCACGTATTATATTTAATATTAATTGCTGTCTAATATCGTCTACTTGATCATCATGCAGCTGACGCTGTGTTGGGATAAAGCCAAGCGGGTAAAACATGTGACGAGTACTAGACAACAATTGTATCGCTTTACAACCTAAAAACGTATTACTATTCTTAGCAAAATGTTTTGAGGTCTCAATATACTCATCCCACTTATTGAGTAGATGTATTTTATTGTTACGCACAAAAATGGATTTATAAAAACCTTTTGTGATTTTTTTAAATGGCAAATGCAACTCCGTGATGAAGTACAATTCAGTATTCATCTTATTCCATTCTGCTTCAGACAATATCAGCCACGGCCTCGTATAAAGTTTATGTTTTTAGGCTATTATATGTATATTTGATTAAGAATTTATTAAGGAACTGGATAAAACTAGATGGCATCTAACGCTAGAATTTATCGTATATGTATGATTTATATAAGTATTTACAGAGATGCATGACGAAAAAGTCCCTGTCCTTAGCTAAAATCTACAGCCTGCTTAAACCAGAACCATATGTTAATATGATTGAATCATTGGATTATTTGATATAACAAATTTAGGGTCATCTTATGCTGAAATACTTCAGAACAGATGGTATACGCGGCCGTATTGGTGTACCACCACTTACCCCTGAATTTATTCTAAAACTAGGCTGGGCCGTAGGATCCATCCTGTCAACTACATCCGCCAGCAATAAAATCCTCATAGGCAAAGACACGCGCATATCAGGCTACCTATTTGAATCCGCACTTCAAGCTGGCCTTTCGGCCGCTGGTACGGATGTTTTAATGGTAGGACCTATGCCAACTCCAGCAATAGCCTATTTAACACACACATTACATGCGCACATAGGCATTGTTATTAGCGCATCGCATAATACGAATGCTGACAATGGAATTAAATTTTTTTCATCACTGGGCTTTAAATTATCGGAAGAAATGGAAGAAGAAATTGAAAAACAATTAGAGAAACCACTCGAGATAAAAGATGCAAATACTTTAGGAAAAGTCTATCGCATACATGACGCCCCTGGCCGTTATATTGAATTTTGCAAGAGCGCGATAGCACATTATAGTAATTTTGAAAAATTAAAAATCGTGGTCGATTGCGCTAATGGCGCAACTTACCATATCGCTCCAAGAGTCTTTTCTGAATTAGGCGCCACTGTACTACCAATCAATACAACACCCAACGGTCTTAACATTAATGATAATTGTGGCTCCCTCCATCCTGCTGCTCTTCAAAAAAGTGTCGTAGAAACCAACGCTGACCTAGGCATTGCATTCGACGGTGATGGGGATCGTGTTATATTAGTAGATAATAAAGGTGAGATCATCGATGGCGATGAAATCCTTTTTATGATTGCTAAACATTTAGTGGAGAATAATCACTTTTCAGGCGGTGTTGTTGGCACTGACATGAGTAATAAAGGCTTAGAAATCGCACTTCAACGATTAGGCATTTCTTTTGTACGTACCGATGTTGGAGATCAACATGTCATGGCGGAGCTACAAAAAAGAAATTGGTTTCTAGGCGGTGAAAATTCGGGACATATCATCAACCTCCGTGTTAATACAACAGCAGATGGGATTATTGGCGCACTGCAAATTATGGAAGCACTAATAAGTAGTGGTAAAACATTACATGAATTAAAAAAAGGCATGCCTAAACTACCACAACGCATGACGAATATTCCCTATCATGGCAGCCAGATTTCATTAGACCACCCTACCCTAAGTCAAGAAATAAAAAATGCTGAAGCTAAGCTTCAACCGCATGGCCGTATCTTATTGCGATATTCAGGCACAGAATCTATGATTCGCTTAATGATAGAAGATGAAGATTTAAACCAAGTCAATGACCTTTCTACACACTTGTGTAATCTTATAAATCAATTAATCAAGGAGAAAAATGGTTAAAAACTTATTTTTCAGTGTAATGCGCGACAAGATCGGCCACTGTATCTTCCAGAGTCCACTTATTTTTGAAATTTGTATAATGATAAAACTTAGTTAAGTCTGGGTATCTATTTTTAATATCAATAAAATTTTCTTCATACGATTCTTCATAAGTTTGATAACAAATTTCAGATTCGCTATTGGCAATCTTACGCACCATGTGTGCCAAATCATTAATTGAAATTTCTCTATCATTCCCAACATTGATGATTTCTCCACTGGTTTCTTTATTTTCAGCTAACGTAGCTAATGCTCTAACGGTATCACGGACATCACAGAAACTACGTGTTTGCTTACCATCGCCGAATATCGTGATAGGCTCATTACGACAAGCTTGCTGAACAAAGCGAGGCACGACCATACCATACAGACCTGTTTGACGACGACCGACGGTATTAAAAATACGGGCTGTTGTAATAAATAACTGTTTTTCTTTGACATAGGCAAGACTGAGTAATTCATCAGTCAATTTACTAATAGCATAGTTACCTAAAGGATGTGTGGGCGATTTATAAATCAAATCATTTTCTTCCTCTAGGATTTTTAGTTTGTTATGACCATACACAGAAGATGAAGAGGCAACGACAACCCAAGGCTTGTGTGTGCTGTTCGCAACCGCTTCCAACACCCGTCTGTAACCATTAACATTGGTATCAAGTACTCTAATTGGTTCTGACAGTACACGAAAAACACCAACGACAGCTGCCATGTGATATATTCTATCTGCCCATTTGACGGCTTTATCTAATCCAGGCCAGGTTAATATATCTGCTTGCTCAAAACGAAAGTTAGATTTTGTTTGGAATGAAGCGATATTATCTAGAGATCCCGTACTTAAATCATCAACAGCACAAACTTCATCACCTTTAGTTAAATGATGTTCAACAATATGCGAACCAATGAAACCGCTGCCGCCTGTTACCAAAATTCGCATATAATCCTCGCTAAATTAGAGTTTCCAAATGATAATTCCACTATCGGCAAAGTCTTTTTTATTTATTATTTCTTTGATATCCATAATTACACTTGGACGATTGAGTTTATTTTTAAGCTCATTTTTATCAAGCTTAATATAAAACTTGTGTGCGACTGTTATAATAATTGCATCAAGCTTATTAAGTTCATCCCAAGGTATAAGATCAATACCATATTCCTCTTTAACAGCAGGCGGATCGGCAATAGGATCATGAACCAGTGTTTTAACGCCATAAGCTGCCAGTTCTTTAATAATGTCGATTACTCTCGTATCACGAAGATCAGAACAATTCTCTTTATAAGTTATCCCTAAAATTGCAATCCTAGCAGTGTTGACCATAACGCCTGCACGAATGAGTTGCTTAATCGTTTGTTCTGCAATAAATTTCACAATGTCTTCATTTATTTCTCTTGCTGCCATGATAAGCTCTGCTCTATACCCAACCTGATCTGCTTTATGTAAGAGATAATAAGAATTCACACTGATACAGTGACCACCCACAAGACCCGGCTTAAATGCAAGATAATTCCATTTTGTTTTCATGCCTTCTATCACTTCAGCGGTATCTATACCCAGTTTATGTAGCAAAATAGCAATCTCATTCATATAAGAAATATTAATATCACGTTGTATATTCTCAATGATCTTAATAGCTTCTGCTACACGAATGCTAGAAACAGGAAAAACACCTGCACTGATAACCTCTTTATACACTTCAGAAGCGATAGTTAATGTTTTTTCATCACTTGCAGAAATAATTTTAATAATGTTAAAAAATGTATGATCCTTATCACCAGGATTAATGCGCTCCGGGGAATAAACAACTGTAAAATCTTTTTTATATTCTAATTTTGATATTTTCTGTAGAAGAGGAATACATTTTTCTTCTGTCTCACCAGGATAAACTGTTGATTCATAGACAACAATATCACCTTTTTTTAAGCATTTAGCGAGTGTTTGTGTCGCACCCAGCAACGATGATAAGTCGGGATGGTTAGTATGATCCAGTGGCGTAGGAACAGAGATAATATGAAAGTCAGCTTCTTTCAAACATTCAGAATCTCCTGTGTAATAAACAGAAGCAGATTTTATATCCTGATCTGAAACTTCTTCATTGGAATCATGTCCGTCATTTAGCTCCTTAATGCGAACAGGATTTAAATCGAATGCAATGACTTTACCTAATTGCCCAAATGCGACTGCTGTCGTTAATCCCACATAGCCTAAACCAATCACAGACACTTTACGCTTTGTTGACATGGTATTTTACTCCACTGTCACTGATTTAGCTAAATTTCGTGGCTGATCGAGATCAGTTCCTTTCATGACAGCGATATGATACGCAAATAATTGCATAGGAATCGTATAGATTAGCGGAGCCAAAAACTTGTGAACATGCGGCATAATCAATAGACTGGTTTGGTCATCACTGATGAATCCAGCTTCTTCATTCGTGCAAATAATTAACTTCCCCTCTCTGGCTCTGATTTCTTGTAAATTCGATTTTAATTTATCAAGAGAATCTTCTATGGGAGCCAACGCAATGGCATACATCTCCGAATCAATCAATGCGATAGGACCATGTTTCAGCTCACCTGCCGGAAAGGCTTCTGCATGAATATAGGAAATTTCTTTTAATTTTAAAGCGCCCTCTAAGGCTATAGGATATTCAATACCACGGCCAATAAATAAAACATGATTTTTATCTTTTAATTTTATGGCTAAATTTTTAATATCTGAATCCAGCATGAGTGTATTGCGTAATTTTTTAGGTATGGCTCTTAACAACTTGACATACTCTGCTTCTGAGTTTTGATCAATTCGCGAATTGCGTCCTAAAGTAATGGTTAGTAAAAATAATGCGACCAGTTGTGTCGTAAATGCCTTAGTCGAGGCGACACCTATCTCCATTCCCGCCCCTGTCATTAAAACCAGATCGGACTCACGTACTAGAGAACTTTCTGGAACGTTACAAATTGCTAGTGTTGCTGCATAACCTAACGTTTTTGCGTGACGCAAAGCAGCCAACGTATCTGCTGTCTCTCCAGATTGCGATAGCGTCACATAGAGCGTACCCGGCTCTACGACATGCTGACGATAACGGTTTTCACTCGCAATTTCAGCTTGACATGAGATGCCAGCGATTTCCTCCAACCAATATTTTCCCACCAAACAAGCATGATAACTGGTTCCACATGCAACTAACTGCACATGACGTATTTGCTTAAATATTTCATTGGCGTTGGCACCAAAAGCTTCGGAAATGACCCGTTGATAGGATAAGCGACCCTCTAAACAGGCTATGACAGAATCAGCCTGCTCAAAAATTTCTTTTTGCATAAAATGCTGATACTTCCCTTTACTCATTTCTTCTTGATCTAGCTTAGTATAATGAATATCTCGTTTTACCTCGTTGCCATGGGTGTCATAAATTATTACTTCATTGAGTCGAACGTCGGCAATATCACCTTCTTCTAAAAAAATAAATTGTTGTGTAAATGGCAACAATGCTAATTGATCGGAAGCAATAAAATTGATTTGATCACCTAGACCAATCACGAGAGGGCTACCACTGCGCACTGCAATAAAATGATTTGGTTCTGTCCGACTTAATAATCCTATGGCATAAGCACCTTCTAATTCTGTTATAGTCGCTTGCACAGCCGCAAGAAAATTTTTTCCCGATTGAATATGTAAATAAACTAAATGAGCAATCAATTCAGAATCTGTTTCAGAGCTTAACACACAACCAAAGTCTACTAAGCGAGCACGAAGTTTTTCATAGTTTTCTATAATACCATTGTGAACAATTGCAATTTCGTTATTTGCGATGTGAGGGTGAGCATTGAGATCAGACGGTTTACCATGTGTTGCCCAACGGGTATGTGCAATGCCAATTTGACCTTGCAAAGGTTTTGATACTAATAGTTTTTCAAGTTCATTCACTTTGCCGACAGCTCGATGGCATTGTAACTGTGCACGGGCATCAATGATTGCGAGACCTGCAGAATCGTAACCGCGATACTCTAAGCGTTTTAGCCCTTCCAAAAGAACTAAAGCGACGTCTCTATCTGCAATGGCACCGACGATTCCACACATAAGCCACCCTCCATGTTTGAAATGAGTCGATTATGTAACGGGTTATCGTGTACAATTTTATTATACTTCAATTTCATGGATCGATGAATGCACATTATAATTATTCTGCTATTTATTTTTGCTTTTAAATCGTATTTACCCTCGATTAAGCTATGGAAAACCCTTATTGATGGGTTGATATAAAATGGCTTCCATACCCTATTTTGTACTAAGCCCAAGCGCTATACTGTGTCTAGTTGGATTAGCGTATGGCCCTGATAAAACCGTCTCCCCTCCATCGAAAGAATATGGTCAAATAACGATTGATTTAGTCATACCTGCTTATAATGAAGAAAAAACTATCGTGCTATGTCTTCAATCAGTGGCCCTTCAAACGATCAAGCCTCAGCGCATTTTTCTAGTAGATGATGGTAGTACTGACAGAACCAGTCAATACGCAAAAAAATTCTCCGAGTTCGTCGGTTTAGACATTACGCTGATTCGGAGAGAAAAACCCGAAGGCAAAACTGCCTCACTAAAAATGGCTGCACGAGACAGTCAAGCCGATGTTTTATTTGTATTAGATGCCGATACTATTTTACGCTCTGAGAACTATATTGAAGTACTTGTCAAAGCTTTATTCCAAGGTATTGGTATTGCCTCAGCTTGTGGAGTAGTCTCTCCTCAAATTGAAGGTGATAGAGAAAGACTCATTTCTACCCCCGCCATCACCCATTTCACTAAAGAATTTCCGGAAGTCATTGGACTCAAGGGTGAATATCGCTTTCTTCAAACTTTGATTAATTATTATCGACAAGAACTTTATTTTTTCTTACAGCAATTTATATATCATGGTGAAATGGTTTTTTTTGGCTCTATCATTAATCCCGTAGGTTGTGCAGTAGCCTATAGGCGCGAGCACCTTAATGAACTATTAGAACATTACGCAATTAGCCACGGAAGCAACTTAACCACTTCAGAAGATATCTTTATCGGATTTGCTTTTGATAATCTGGGCTATCGAAATATCCAAGTCCAAGACGTGTTTGCACTAACCCGAGAGCCACGAGTCGAGCGATTCCCAAAGCAAATCATGTTGTGGTCTTCTTCTTTTCTTCAGAGTTGTTATTATTTTGATGCATTAGTACGCACGCCCTTGAAATCACCTCTCGTGTTATATCGATATTTAAAATATAAAATAGTGGCAAAACGGCTCGGACGAAAAATTGAAGAAGCCTATCAACAAGAATTCGGTGAAGAAATAACAAATAAATATGGCCGCCCAATTGGCTGGTTTATATTCACGTCCTTGTTTGATAAAATCTCGTTTCCGACCATTTTAATTATATTAATTATGTTACAAAAGTGGGAAATCCTCTTCTTCACTTTGCTTATTGAAGTGAGTATTTACACGTCTGTGATTACTTTATTACATAAACATAAACATATTAAGAATGCTTTAAAATGTATTTTTTATACACCTTTTCGTTACTCGGTTATACTATTTGACATTTTCGTTATCGCAAATTTTGTCAAAGATATTTGGATCACAAGAAACAGGAAGTGGAAAAAATGAAAAAGATCTGTTTATTCATTTTATGTTTAGCAACGAGTTTCGCATATGCCGAGCAAACTTCAGCCAATACACCGACCTCGATACAACACGCTAATATAGCAAAAGACTCAGCTATTCAAAACATACAGGCGGCGAATCTACGGGGAGACTATCAAACTGCTGAAAAATTATTAGCGGAATATCAACCTCAATATGGGAATGATACCGACTATCTTATCGAGAAAGCGCGTTACTTTGCTTTAAATGGGAATCCAAAAGAAGCGTTAAAAATGGTTGAACCACTTTTAAAAAAAGATCCTAAAAATTCAACGCTGTTAGATATTAAAAACTATGCGCTAGCCCATCCCACTATTGTTGCAATCACTCAAAATACCGAGTTTCCTCTGATCAGCCCTGACACAGAGAAGGCTAATGATGCATCAGATGCGGGACATTTTCAACAGGCAATTTTACTCTATAAACAAGTACTCAGCAAAAATCCCAACGACAAAGCAGCTTTAATTGGCCTTGCGCGAAACTATTTATTCTTAAACAATTTTAAAGCGGGTGAAGAAATACTAGCACAATACAAAAATAAATTTGGCGAAGACACTCAATATTTGACTGAAAAATCACGTGATCTCGCACTGACGCATCATCCTCATCAATCCTTGGATACGCTGGCAATGTTACTCGTTAAAGACCCCACAAACGACATTCTGTTAGACATTAAGAAATATGCAAATGATGCTTTGAAAAATCCTTCCAAAAAAATCGCCGGCGTTAACACAATATCACTGATTGAAAGTGCGAATAAAGCAGCCGCATTTGCAAATCAAACTAAAACATCATCAGCTTATGCAGCTGCCGCCCAACAATATTTAAACGCCAATGACCCAAAACACGCGCGGATTATGATTAATGATGCCTTGTCTTTAGAACCTTCCAATTTCAATTATTTATTATTAAAAACTGACATTGCAGCCGAGCTGGATGATCAATCGACTCTATATAAAACCTACCTACAACTTTATAAGATGAATGAATACAATCCCAGAATTGTTTTAGGTTTAGCTCGAGCCGCAGGAAGATTGAATCACCTAGATCAATCTAATCGATTATATGAACGTTATCTCAAAATATCACCAAAAGATAAAGACGCATGGCTAGAGTATGCCTACATTCAAAGTTTCTGTGGTAACAACAGACGAGCCATTTACATTTTAGATGAATACCATAAACGTTTTGGTGACTCCGATGTCTATTTGGCGGAAAGAGCACGTATTGTCGCCTCTGCAGCCCGATATACAGAATCATTTGCAATTGTGCATGAGCTACTGCCCCGATTACCCAAGAATTATGATCTTAATTTTGCGAATACCACCGACTTCTTTTACAGCAATCAACCGATTCAAATGTTCAGTAGCTTCAAAAAAGTCCGTGCGATTGAACCCAATAGTGACGAAACCAACTCCTTGTGGAGCTTCATCGATACACCTTATCGATCTAATATCGGGATAGAAGGGTATCACTCCATTGATACAGACAGTGTGAAAATCGGACGCGTACAATTGAATGCGCAGGATTATCTATCACCTGTAACCAGCGTTATCGGCAATGTTAGCAATGAACGTTTAAGCGCTAGCTTCGTGAGTGGTTTGAATCCCATTCAAGGCGGCAAATTAATTCATCTCTATGGCGCTAATATTGGATTAAACCACCGTATTAACTCCAAGGTGGCCCTACAAGGATTAGTGGGGGGACAAGACGCCAGTAATGGCGAAAAATCTTTTAATTACGAAGCCGATGCCCTCATGAATCCTTCTGAAGTGTTCGGCCTTAATCTGCAAGTAAAAAGAGCTTTTTACGATCAATCAGCTCGCGCAGTATCACTTGGCGTAAAACAAAATCTAGGGATGGTCAGCGCGATCTGGCAACCTTGTATGGATTGTACGATTTTTGCTAATGCTGGATATGCCACTTTCACCGATGATAATACATTGCGTATTTTAGAACTCCATCCTCAAATACAATTCCTTGCCACTGAAAAATTTATTATTAACATAGGCGTGGACACACTTTTTAATAAATTTGGAAGAGTCGTAAACGATGGTTACTATAGTCCTACCAATTATCGATACGGCGGCGTAATCACAGACATCTATTACAAATATTCTGACAACATCGGTTACGAAACTTCTATAGGCCTAGGGACTCAGCACGATGAAACATTCACAGCATGGCGGCCTGCTGATGATTATTCTTTTAAAGCTTATTACGGTATTTATCAAGATTGGTACCTGACTTTCACAGGTGCCTTCTCAACACGAGGTCGTTCCATAGCCAATAATGCGGATAATAGTACTTATAAAGTTTATGCAGTTGATATAACAATTACTCGACGTCTTGGATGAGGTGACTTATGTTAAAGCATTATTTTGGGATTGTTACTCTGCTTGCTTTAAGCATAACCTATCAAAATGTATCAGCAGATAATGCCATCAATGATACCAGCACAGGAAACATTTCAACAATAATCAACTGCGACAAGAGTCCACCCAATTCGACAAAACTTCCCGCACTTCCTTCGTTTGCTTGGAATGGATCCGGTGTCATTACATTGTGGTTTGATGATGGCTGGATTACTCAATATACCAATGCGCTTCCTATTATGGAAAAATATGGTTTTTTAGGTGCGGAAGCCATCGCGGTTAAATTGGCTTGCTATCCTCCGTTTATGAATTGGGATCAACTGCGCGACATGCAAAGCAAAGGCTGGGAAACCACCGCGCACAGTGTCATGCATAATTGCGATCTTGGGTACTACACGACAAAAACCACGGTGTATGAATTAGGTGGATCCTTACAAATGATCCAGGCGCATGGCTTGCGTGCGGATCAATTCGTGATGCCTTGCGGATATAGCGGACAACAAATTGATGATGCATTTGAAAATCAACACCCGCCCATTATTGAAACCGCAAAAAAATATTATCACTCTTATCGAACAACTCAATATGAACGAATTAACTCTATCCCTGTCGCCGATCCTTATAACTTAAATGCATTTCAACTCAGGAATACAACCAGCGACCAAGAAATTCAAGCGATGATAAATAAAGCTATTACCGAACATGGATGGTTGATTATCGTTATTCATCAAATTGACGATACCAACAGACCATTCAGCATTACGCCGAAAAAATTTACTCAGGTTCTGAACATGGTTAAAGCTTCTAAATTATCCGTTGCGCTACCGAGTCAAGTGCTAGCAATCAAAAATAAGGCGTCATCATGAAAATATTATTCATTAATACAGGTCCTTGGGGCACGGGAAGTTTTACTATCATTCAGTGCCTGACGAAAGAGCTGCTTAAGTTGGGGCATCAAGTTAAAATTTTTTTCCCTGATGCAAATTACGAGTCTATCGATAAAGATGAATATTACAGCAATCCAGATCTTTATCATATCTGGAAATTTCCAATTATCTCTAACACAATAGAAATCCCTACTTTTCCTTTAATGATTACTGATCCACACCCAAGAAATCCCCATGGCCTTACATTTAAGGAACTGACTGACGCACAATTGCTCGTTTACGAACAAGAATTAAAGAAAGAACTTTCGGAACTGATTACGACATTCAACCCTGATATTATTGATTGCCATCATATTTGGTATGCGAGTTGGATAATCCACCAAATGGGATTAGATTATCTTGTCACAGCCCATCACAGTGATCAGTTAGGGTTTAGATTTGATCATCGCGTCCGAAAAAAGGCAACAGCTGCAGCATTGGGTGCTCAAAAGATTATCGCGATTTCAGAAATGGTGCAGCATGAAGTGATGAGATTATATCATGTTGATGAAAACAAGATAATCATTTCTGACAATGGATATGATCCGGATATATATAAAATTAAATCATTAGACAAACAAGACATTCTACACAAGCTGGGCATAAACATTAACTCTACCTCAAACATTATTAGCTTTGCTGGTAAGTTGTCGAAAACTAAAGGCATCGATATTCTTTTGCGAGCGAATAAATTACTAGATCCTAGCTTGAATATACATTTTATAGTGATGGGCACCGGTGACATTGAGAACATTTGTCAAAAAATGGAATCTGATTCGTATAGTTTAGACAACATCCATTTTGTAGGGCATCAAACACCTGAGTGTGTTGCCAATATTCATAATATCTCGATGTTGAGTATTATGCCTTCTCGAAGCGAGGGCTTTGGCATATCAGCCCTAGAAGCAATGGGTTGTGGTTTACCTATGGTGGTCACGCGTTGTGGGGGCCCCGAACACTTTGCGATAGGAAAAAATATTGATGTAGGATCAGCGGAACAATTGGCAGACGCTATTGTTGAAATACTTAAATTACCCTCCGTTGAATATCAAAAGTTACGTGAAGAAGCCGTGCGTGTCGCTAGAAAATATTCTTCAGAGGCGATTACTCAAAAACGTTTAGAAATTTATGATTCTATTATTTCTGCAAAAAATGTCTAGAAAATTCATAAGGTACCGATTGTAAATTCTCTCCACTGCAAGTTGGAAGACAAGCATGGCTTGGACATGGCATATCTCGAGAAAATGACCACATAGATAAATAGGCAAACTTATTCATTTTTTCAAATTTTCGCAATGCATCGATATCTGCTAAAGTAAATTTTTCCTTACACGTATCGTTTACACCAATCAGTGGCGTCACTGCGATCATTTGCCATACAGCAGCATTGGTGCGCTCCGGATAAAGTGATTTCAAAAAAAGAAAAGTATTTTTTGCTGATTTTATTGTATATTGCGCCATATCACCTGTGCAATCAGTACCGTAATCCATTGTCATTATGTTAACAACATAATCCAAATGAGCCGCTTTTGCTTGCCTGACAATATTTTTTCCGTCTTCCGTTAATCCATCCGGTAAAACCGGTAATGTAAAACTGTATTTTAATGTTGGATGAGTCGTTTTAATTTTTTTCAAAGCACCGACTATTTTAGAAATATTCGGCGTGTCATTTTCAATATCGAAATCCAAACCTTCCGGTTGATACGTTTTGATAATTTGTTCATAAGCAGCCACTAATTGAGTTTCACTGCACGCCTGTGATAAATCTTTACCGCCTTCACCGCCAAATGAGATTGTATAATGAATGTTTCTCGCGTGTAATCCATCCGTTAAATGCGAGGCCCAACCCTCGCTCACAGAGTAGCTAGATTGACCGCCCCAGGCAGGCACACAAGAACCCTCATCATTGATGAAGGCTAGATGATAGTCACTCACGCCACTCTCTCTGCTTGCTGTCACCAAATCTACAGGATCATTATTTGGCATAAAAGTATTACATAAGGTTAAATCCAAGTAAGGACTAAAATGATGTGTATCCACTGCATCTGTTGCAAAAACAGAACCTGTGAATAGTGTTGTAAAAACAGTGATGAATGCAACTTGTTTGGTATGAGATAGCATGTCTTTCACAAATCATCTCCTTAAATTGCATATCATTTTAAGGCTACACTAATCTTGTGAAAATGCAAGATGCTAAACACAATATAATAGTAGATGCCATGCCAGCATGCTTTAGATTTTTGTCATGCCTGCATGCTTTTACATTAGTATCTACACAAGTTTTATTTTTCGATTCTGTCATGCCAGCGTGCTTTCAGCTGGCATCCATCTTTCCATTACACAGGCAAGGCCGGAGCACACAAAGGGCTGGATGCCAGCTAAAAACATGCTGACATGACAGACCCATTTTAATTCAAATGTTATTGAAAAATTTGTGAGGGTCCCTCAGCACTTATACCAAATGCAACGTCACATTTTCAACTCAGGCGAATTTTTAGCTGCGATCTTAAGTAACGTTGGTGCAAATTTCTTTTTATGTTTGGCAAAAAAGAAGGGTAGCTGAGCTTTGAACTGACTTTTCTCTTCATGAGAATCACATGCAAAACGATCAAGATCATAGTAGTCTTCTACTGGACGAAAAGGTGTTTTCTTGGAGCAAGTTGGATAAGGATTTTTGGATGGTCTGATAGTTGTCATAATAATGCAATAGGTTTTATCGACAGCTTTTGCCTCATCATTTAAAATTTTTGATCTGGAAAAACATGACGTGACATTTTAACTCTTTCTTTAAAAGTAGCCAAATCAAGTGTTTTACCTTCCCATTGATCACCAGGATCATGTCTGATGGTATATTGCGGCGCTATGAGTTGATCGACGATTTGGAGATTACCTTTACTCCAAACTTCATCTATCAATTTCACAACGGCTTCTTTATTTTTTTGTGTCATCATAGTCATTTCAATAAAATCCAGCATTCGGTTAATAATTCCGTTTCTGCTACCTCATGCTCAAAATTGTAATAACAGAAAACACAAGGTAGATCACCGGCTTCTTCTCCCGATTTCGGAAGCCAATCACGATACATAGGATAAATAGTGTCTCCTAAATTATTATGAGACCCCTTGTGCATTGCTACCGCATAACGTCCCGCAGGTAAATACTTTTCAATCACAACACCTTGGTCCAGTTTAAAGTTCTCTGGGATTTTAAAGCCAAGATCAAAACGAAATTTAGCAGGTTCTGTTGTATTGGGATCATCATATCCAAAACCGAATGCGTCGCCTGGTTTTGGTTTGAGACTGATTGCTTGCGCTTTTGCCCACGCAACTAACTTATTCACACTATCCGTCACTAATCTTGGATCGCCTCTATGTTCTATTACAGCTAATCGCGTTTTATTAATATTTCTCACTTCAACTTTCATTTCTATTTTCCTCTGTTTAGGCAAGCAATACGGTTGCTGTTCCCAATAAGCAAGGTCTACACCTTGTCTAAATTGGCTAGGGCTAATTCCACACATTTTTTTAAAAACGCGGGAAAATGCTTCATGAGACTCAAAACCAGCATTGATTGCAATATTAATTATAGGTTGATCTTTATCAATCATCAGTTGATGTGCCGCGCGTTTTAAGCGTAACCACCTAATATATTGTTGCAAAGACAAACCCGTAAAAGCTGTAAATAAGCGATGAAAATGAAATTTTGAAATACAAAAGATATCACTTAACTTTTCCAGAGAAATTTCTTCATCGAGATGTTGACCGATGTAATCAATAACTTTACATAGCCGTTGGTGATAATTCATATTAAGTTCCATAACCATTCATTCAACTATATTACGGGGATAAGGCTATCAATCTATGAGAGGAGATATTTGATCATTCTTGCTTATTTTTAGCAAATTAAGCAACGCCATATTATAACCAACATGGCAGAGAATGCCTACTTAAACATATAAAATCATTCATGACAGCATATTTAATTCCGCTGATAAGCTTAGTTAAGTATAATATGAGCATGATTAGGAATTAGCAGAAAGCTAGGATATTTATGATTACACATAATGTGTTTTTCAATATTAAAAATTCCGTTTCGGAAGAAGCAATTATCAATGCTTTTAATTCATTATTCAAATTACAAAATCAAATACCAGGCATCATTAGGATAACCGGCGGAAAATGTAGATTTCATGAAAGAAAAGGCGAAGGGTATTTTTCACATGGATTTTCTATCGACTTTGAAGATGGTGACGCTTACAAAGATTTCTTTGAGAATACCGTCACAATACCAGCCAAAACATGTATTATAAATATTTCCGTTGATGGCATTGAAGGAATGGTTAGTTTTGACGTAGGGGAGTTTGTTCAAATCGCAAATTCACCTAACCAAAAATATCGTATTCGAGCACCGAGACTCAGACTGACGCCACCCGGTTCAATTTTTTAATTAAGTGCAGTCCATATGATCAGACATACTATAGTATTTAAGTTAAATTCTACAGCCACTGTGGAAAAGATAGATCATGCGATCAATAGCATGTGCTCTCTTCAATCAAAATTACCTGGCATTTTAAGAGTGACTGCTGGCGAATGCTACTTTCATGATGAAAAAAGCACACAATTTTTTTCTGAAGGCATGTCACATAGCATTATGATAGATTTTATTGATCAACATGCTTTAGACAATTTTATCAATAATCCAATCACGCATCTCGCAAAAGATGCTGTACTAATCATAAGCGAAGGTGGATACGCCGGAATTGTTGGATTTGATTTCATAGATAGCTAATGATCTAACATTTCATTATTTTTTGGATTTAGAATAGCTAGCAAGTTGCTTGATAATAGCTTTGTTAAAAGCTGGTATATCTTTAGGTTCACGACTAGTAATGAGATTCTTGTCGGTGAGTGTATGAAATAAAGAAACATATAGCTTTCGCCAATTAGCTAGTTGTTGATAGCTAATTGGCGTAAAATAACATACCAATTTCCGCCAATTAATGGTATATTACCCCATAATTGGCGGACGAGATTTGCAATGCGATACTATCCTATTGAAAAAAATGAAGAATTTATTGACAGAATGAATGAGGTCACTAGGCTTAGTTCAATTGCAGGTCTGAGTGGTTCCCACATTATTATCCTGTATGGCCGACGACGTGTAGGAAAAACGGAATTGCTTGAGCAAGTATTTCGGAATCGGCAAATCCTCAAATTTGAAGGCAGGGACAAGATCACGCCAGACCAGCAAATGCAATTTGTTATGCAACAGCTAGCGCAATATGCTGAGCAACCGCTGTTAGCTAAAGTCACTGTTTCAACATGGGTAGATGTGTTGATGCACATCGCAGACATGACAAAAGATGGCATTTTCACTCTTTATTTTGAAGAAGTACAATGGTTAGCAAACTATGAAGATGACTTTATTTCAGCATTAAAATACGTATGGGATAATTTTTTTAGAAAAAATAAACAATTGATTCTTATATTATGTGGTTCATCGCCATCATTCATGATAAATCATGTGGTCAAGTCATCTGCTCTTTATAACCGCTCTCAATATGAAATGCCATTACATGAATTTAATTTATTACAAGCTAAAGCCATGCTTCATAATCATTCAAATGTTGAAGTGTTAGATGCTTACTTGACGATTGGTGGCATGCCAGAATATTTAAAACGTCTGCGCCAGCCAAATTCAACCTATATCAACTTAATCAATGAATCATTTATTCCTGGTGGATTTTTTTTACATGAATATGAAAGAATTTTTACTAGCAGTTTAGCCGATAAAAAACAATACAAGAGTATCATTGAATTATTAAGTAAAAGAAAATTTGCAACTCGTTCTGAATTATCTACCCACTTAAAAATGAAATCGGGCGGAATGATTACTGAATTAATAAATGATTTGGAAATCTGCGGTTTTATTGAACGCTACACACCTTATGATAAACCAGAAAATAGTTTATTAACGCGATATTGTATTGCTGATGCGTATTTACAATATTATTTTAAATTTATCAAACCAATAGCTAAGCAGATAGAAAATGGTAATTTTGTTAAAAACCCATCTCAAGCACTTAATATGACACAATATCAACAATGGTTAGGATATGCATTTGAACGGTTTTGTAGAAAATATCATAGACAAATTGCTATATTACTCGGATTTTCAGGTGTGAAATATCGTGTAGGATCTTATTTCAGTCGGCAAACACAGAAAAAATCTCCGGGTTATCAAATAGATTTGTTGTTTGATCGAGATGATAAAGTTATTACAATTTGTGAAATAAAATATTCTCAAAATAGAATTAATTCAAATGTAATAAACGAATTTTCTGATAAGTTAACCTTATTTTCAAATGATAAAAATAAGACTATTCAGCGCATATTAATTACTAATCAAAAACGCAATGATCGATTATTAGAACGCGCATATTTTGATAGAATAATTTCATTGGAAGATTTATTTGATAAGAATATATGGTAATAACAAAGGAGATTTTCATGAAGAAGATATTCATCAGCCTACTCATCCTCATCCCAACTTTCGTTTTTGCAGACGATACAATGAAAAACAACGCCACTGAAATTTCCGAGCACTATTCAGCGTTGCCGAATTTATATCAGTTAGATAATGTAAAAAAAGAAAATATTTCTGATAAAATTACACGCCAATATGTGATGGGCGCACAAACTATGTTAGTGAAATGGACTTTGAAAAAAGGTGCGGTTATTCCATTACACTTTCATCCCAATGAACAAGTCACTTGGATTACACAAGGATCTGTTAAAGTCACTTCACAAGGAAAGGAATTCATTGTGAAAGCAGGAGGCGTTCTCATCATTCCGCCGAATGTACCGCATGAATTTACTGCGCTTGAAGACACGATAGATATGGATTTCTTCACCCCTGTGCGAGAAGACTGGTTGAATAATACTGCAAGTTATATCCCGCCTATTCAACAAAAATGACCCTATTGGGGAAGGCTGAATTAGATAGACACTTTTTCAGAAATGGGTTACGATTGTTGGCTTCAAATAGGTCATATTCTTAACCACTTTATTACTTAAACAAATGAATGAAATTCTAATCAAGCACACACGAATTTTTATCTGTCTTTTCTTTGTTTCAATTGCATTTTTGCTTTTTTTTAGGCTCGATCATAGAACTTTACATCTATGGGATGAAGCTCGTCTTGCCGTCAATTCAGCTAGCATGATGGTAAACAACAATTATTTTTATACGAATTATCTGGATGCACCCGATTTTTGGAATACGAAACCACATCTACTCATTTTATTACAAGTCTTATCGATGAAATTATTTGGCTTCACTGAAGGGAGCATCCGATTGCCATCTGCTGTCGCAACATTGCTAAGCTGCGGATTGGTTTTTCATTGGATCAGAAAAGAAAGCTATCAAGTTTTTTATGCGTGCTTAGCAACGCTAGCTTTTATTTGCACGAAATTTTTAATTCATCATGGCGCAAGAGCGGGAGATTACGAAGCTTTGCTCATGCTATGGCAACTTTCCTATTGTTATGCCATTTTCGAATTTATTCAAACACAGAAAATTCACTATTTATGGTTAGGGTTTGTCACATTAACGTTAGCTGTACTGACCAAAGGTATAGCAGGCGTCTTATTTGTTCCTGGCATTATTATTTTTGCGGTGCTAAAAAATAAAACCAACATTTTCTTAACCTGCAAATCATTCTATATCGGATCATTCATTTCTGTTCTCTGCATAGCAGGATATTATTGGATACATAACATCTTAACACCAGGCTATTTACATAATGTTTATCTCAATGAAATTGGCGAACGATACTTCAATACATTGGAAGGACATACAGCCAGTCCTTGGTTGTATTTGCAAGCATTTTCATTCACCCATTTTTACTTTCTGCCGATATGGTTGATCGGCGTAGCTAATCTATTGATGAATCGAGACGAATGGTCTCGCAATCATTTTCTCCGTTTTCTCAGTTTCAGCCGCAACTTCGGACATCAAATTCCAGTCTGCGCGGGTCTTGATATCGCTAAAGGCGAAGCAATTGTTATCATCGATGGTGATTTACAAGATCCACCCGAACTCATCCCACAGTTATATCAAAAACATTTAGAAGGATTTAACGTAGTGTACGCTAAGCGCGAGCTTCGCAAAGGCGAGTGTTTATTTAAACTTACAACAGCCAAATTATTTTATCGTATTCTTTCTAGCATGACATCTATTTCCATCCCACTGGATGTAGGTGATTTTAGATTAATAGATCGAAAAGTATTACAGCAATTACAAAAAATGCTTAAACTTGCTATAGATGGTCTAACTTCATTCTCAGATGTACCACTTAAAGTAGCAACTATATTAGGCATGTTTGCTTCATTCATATCTTGTTTTATTTTTTTCTATGCATTATTTTCAAAATATATTTTACAAAAAGCGCTTGATGGATAGACTTCTTTAATGATTGCTATTGTGTTTATTGGTGGCGTTCAACTCTTTTGTATTGCTATCATAGGTGAATATATAGGCAGGATTTATGTTGATGTACGGAGACGTCCGCTTTATGTGATTGATGAGAGTAATAATACTTAATTTAACTATGGAGTGTTTATGAAAAAAAGGATTTTAGGTAAAAAAGGCTTAGAAGTGTCAGCACTTGGGTTAGGTTGTATGGGAATGTCATGGGCATATGGTCGTCCATCCGATGAAGCTGAGTCAATCAAAGTACTACATCATGCGCTTGATATTGGGATTAATTTTTGGGACACAGCAGAAATTTATGGCCCATTAACAAATGAGACATTGTTAGGGAAAGCTTTAAAGAATAAATCTCGCGATCAAGTCATTATTGCCACTAAATTTGGTTTTACGTGGAAAGATAACAACGATAATACTGAAATACGTCCTAATGGAATGGATAGCTCACCTGCTCACATTAAAGAATCCATTGAAGGATCGTTAAAAAGATTAGGCACAGATTATATCGATCTCTATTATCAACACCGTTTAGATTCTAATACACCGATAGAAGATACAATGCACACTCTCGCTGAACTCGTCAAAGCAGGCAAAGTGAGACATATTGGTTTATCAGAAGTCAGCGCAAATACAATTCGACGGGCCCATGCTATACATCCACTGACAGCCGTTCAATCAGAATATTCTCTATGGGATCGCGGTGTCGAAGAAAGTGTTTTACCCACACTGCGTGAATTAGGCATTGGATTTGTTCCATTCAGTCCTATCGGACGTGGCTTTTTAACAGGGAAAATCACAAATTTAAGTGACTTAGATAAAAATGATTTTCGTCAAACTTTGCCGCGCTTTCAGGGCGACAATTTTGAGCATAATATTAATTTAGTGAAACTCATCTCAAAAATTGGCGAAAAACATGCAGCGACTCCTGTACAAATCGCACTGGCTTGGTTATTACATCAAGGCAAAGATATTGTCCCCATTCCTGGCACTAGACATATTCTTTATCTAGATGAAAATGCAAAAGCGGTTGATGTGCAGCTACCTGATACGGCATGGCGTGAAATAAGCGATTTATTATCAACTTTTAGAATTGAGGGTGCGCGTTATCCTGAAAGTGTTTTAAAGATGGTTGATAAGTCTGATTGAGGGATGAGGCATCGAACATAGAGGTGATCACCATGAAAAAAATAATTTTCATTATAACTTTTTTTTTCGTTAAGCTAAGCTTTGCCTGCACCGGCTTCGGTATTATTACAAATTCCGGAACACTCATAGGAAAAAATCGAGATTTTGCATACAACCCGCAACAATTTGAACTCATGCGACCTATTCAGCAATTCCATAATTGGTATGATAATAACTATAATCATAATAATATTTTTTACGCATTGACGTCGCGAAATGAAGTGACGATGGGTGTCAACGAACATGGTCTGACAGTGATTGAAGAAGATTCCATACGCCCACTCGATTTTAAAAAAGATAGAATGTTTTTACAGCCTGAAAATGGTACTGCAGAAAGCATGGTGATTTACGGCATCTTACAAAACTTTAATACCGTTGATGAACTCATACCTTTCATACCTAAAATATTCAGTGTCGCCGGCCCACATTTTTATCAAATTTCTGATGCAAAAAAAGTGATAACTGTTGAAGTCGCTTTTGGTAAGACTAATTCAGACCCCAAGCGTAAATTTAGTTATAAAATAATTTCCACCAAAAATGATTATATTACTCACACTAATACTTATTTGAGCCCTGAATTTATTGCATTGAATGATTTGACAACAAAAGTAGACTCCGTCAATGGTGCAAATAACCGCTTACAGAGAATTAATGACCTCATTTCCCATGCACGTAACAAAGATATTAATACCGCTGCTCAATGGTTTATAGACACTTATTCGAACGTCTCAAGTAATACTGATCCTGATTATTGTCAGAACACTAGTATTTTTCGATCTCGTTTAGGTAAATTCACCTCTGTTGATATGAATATTGGTAACGACAAAATCTATGGTACGGTGAGTACGATGATTGTCAGCAATACAGGTAATTTTAAAACTTCTTATATTTATCTTAAAATGATTGAGTCAATCACAACGGATAAAGATAATAAGCAGACCATTAAATATAAAGTCTTATATACAAGCTTAGCGAAATTATTTAAGGATCAGAAGCCAACCTTTGTTGAACATGAAATGGTGAGAAATCCGCCGGTGAATCGTGTTTGTTCATAATGAATATAAAGGGGCACTCTATGGCACAGTCACAATCTAGCGAATCTATATCTATTAATATCCGAGCTAAAGCTCATCAGCGCGATCTCATTGATCAGGCAGCTGAACGGCTAGGTCGCAGTCGATCAGACTTTATGTTGAATGCAGCTTGTCGCGAAGCAGAGGATGTGCTGCTTGATCAAGCATTTTTTATGGTAGATGTAGACACTTTTGAAAAATTTCAAACATTACTTGATCGCCCACTGCCAGCAACAGATAAATTGCGTCGATTACTCAAGACTAAGGCGCCGTGGGAAAAATGAATACTTTTAATTTACTCCAATTTCAACTGAGCATCAGTTAGATGATTTTGAGAGTAACGAATCATCACTTGATGAGTGGCTTAAAAAACGTGCGCTTAAAAATCAAGCCTCTGGTGCTTCACGTTGCTTTGTTCTCTGTAGTGGAAAAAAAGTCATTGGTTATTACAGTTTATCTGCCGGAGCAATCGGCCACGTCGATGCACCTAAGACAATGCGACGTAACATGGCAGATCCATTACCTGTATTATTGCTTGGTAGACTAGCAATCGATAAAAACTATCACAATAAAGGTTTAGGAAGTACCTTATTGCGAGATGCAATGCTTCGCGCTATTAGTGTTGCCAATGATGCGGGTATTTTTGCAATCCTCGTTCAAGCATTATCAGAACAAGCTAAAAGATTTTACCTATCACGCGGTTTCGTAGAATCACCTCTTCAACCAATAACACTTATGATGACATTAGAAACAATGCATTCAATTCTAATGGAACATGTGGAAGCCTAGTTGAATTTCAACCATTAGACAATTCTTGCTTTTTAAGCTCTTTATAAAACGCCTTCTCTCCTCGCGCAACAGACTTTTGATATCCCACAGGATCAATAAAGGGATTTGCTGCGCTCGCGTTCAATAACGCATATTTTTTCTTAAGATCAAAAATCTCAGCGTGCGCCGCTAAGAATATATCACAGGGAAGTGATTTTAAGACTGCTATAGCATGTTCGTAATCTCTAGCAATATTTGGATAAGTTTTGTTATGTACTAATTTGTAGCCTGGATTGATACCCAGACTCCCTAGAATGACAACATGATATTGCTTCCCATGATCCATTAACTGCATAGTCCACGTTGTGCAGCCTTTTGTGTGACCCGGTGTTAGGTGTGCAGTGATAACTGAGCCACCTAGCTTCACTTGCTCACCATCGTGAAGCACCTTATCTACTGTAGTTGGTGGAAAATGTAGGGTAACGTCATTAGCATAAATAAAATCAGTCTTCCCACCTGACTGAATCAAGGGAACATCAGCGTCCATCACCATATATTTTGCTTTTGTCTGCTGCTGAATCAAATGACTACCCGCAGCATGGTCAATGTGAGCATGGCTAATAAGCAGAATTTTGGTATCGCTATATTTAAAACCTAGCTTTTCTATACTTGCTTTCAACATAGGAACCGTTTCTTCAAGACTACTATTGATTAAAATATTTCCCTTAGGCGTGACAATTAAATAACTGGCAAGATCATCTGTCGTATCATGTTTGTTGGGATAACTCATCGCCATCACTCCGAAACTCAACACACTTACGATAAGCAATATCTTTCAGATATTAATCATTCGCCTTAGCATCCCAAAACACAATATGTTCATGCTTGATGATTTGACTTAAATATTCTAAAGCAGATGCAATCTTTTCGTTACTATCAAAAAACTCGATCGCAAGCGGTAAATCTAGAGAGAGATCCACAAAGGAAGCCGTATGATTACCCGTTTCACCAAAACCACTAATGGCACGGAAAACACTAATACCTCGAATATTAGCTTCTGTTTTTAAATATTTCACAACTGTACCAAGCAAATGCGACGATTCCATGACATACACACGAACGATGACGACGTCTATTGTTTTCATAACTGTCTTGCTCCCATTACACCGATCCAAACTGCCACAATACATAGAAGTACGCTGAGAAAAACATTTAAAGCTGCGCTAATCCATGCCCCGCTTTCAAAAAGATTCAGTGTTTCAATCGAAAAAGAAGAAAAAGTCGTATAGCCGCCTAAAAATCCAATCAGCAACAAAGATCGTAATTGCGGACCCACGCCATCAAATCTTTCCAGGATCAAAACAAAAAGCAATCCCATTAAGAAGCACCCACTCACATTCACAACCAAGGTGCCATATGGAAATTGCCTACCCACCAGCCAATAAATACTATTCGATATCCAATAGCGAAATATCCCGCCTAAACCTGCGCCGAGAAAAATCAATAGCGAATTTAACATCTCGTCTTCCCTAATCATCACTTCTATTGAGTCTAGCAGAACCTTGATCTTTTTTAAATTCATGGAACGGTGTGCTAAACTAGTTAGCAATATCAGCTCTATAATTGAACAGCCTCTATCATCCTATTCTGATAAGGAAAGAGAATGAAGTCTTATTTGAAATTAAAAGAATTATTTAAGCAACTCTCTCAGCTGCACTACACACAGCGCATTATGCAATGGGATGAAGCTGTGATGATGCCAGAAGGCGCTGCTGAAACACGCGCTCAGGCCATGGCAACCTTAAGTGGTTTGACACAAAAAATGTTAGTGAATAAAAAAAATCAAACACTCATTGCTGCAGCGAAACAAGAACAAGGTTTGTCTGCTTGGGATTCAGCAAACTTGGCGTGGATGGAACACAAATACACTGTTGCCGCATGTATCCCTGTAAAGTTAACTGAGAAATTAACTACAGCCAGCATGAATTGCGAACAAGCGTGGCGAAAAATGCGTGCACAAAATAATTGGAAACAATTTTTACCGCATTTTAATAAAGTATTTAAATTAGTGAAAGAAACAACAAAACGACGCGCGGATGTTTTGCAGTTGAGTCCCTACGACGCATTGTTAGATCAATACGCGCCAGGATTTAATCAAAAAAAGATTGATGCGATTTTTGCTGATTTAAAACAAACGATGCCTGCTTTAGTGCAACAAGCTAAAAATAAACAAAGCAAAGAGCAAGTCGCACTACCTGCAGGACCTTTTGCTATGGAGTTGCAAAAAGAATTAGGCTTGACGGTTATGCATGCTTTGCAATTTGATTTTAATCAAGGACGACTGGATGTTAGCCATCATCCATTTTGCAGTGGCGGACCAACTGATGTGCGCATGACGACACGCTATCAAAAAGATGATTTTCACTCTGCATTATTAGGCATTTGTCATGAGACAGGACACGCTTTATATGAGCAAGGTTTACCGCGAGAATGGATAGATCAGCCCGTAGGTGTAGTGGATAGCATGGCCATGCATGAAAGCCAATCATTATTAATTGAAATGCAACTGTGTCGTTCACCCGAATTTTATCACTATCTTTTGCCAGAAGTTAAAAATAAATTTGGTGAGCAAGAAGCATTTACCGCAGATAATTTATATCAACTCGCCATCCGAGTGAAACCGAATTTAATTCGTGTAGAAGCTGATGAAGTAACGTATCCTTTGCATATTATTTTACGTTATGAATTAGAGAAAGCTTTATTCAATGATGAAATAACGTTAAAAGATTTACCCACGCGTTGGGATGAATTGATGCGATCTTATTTAGGTTTGTCTACAAAAGGCAATGACAAAGATGGCGTCATGCAAGATGTGCACTGGCCATCGGGTGCTTTCGGATATTTCCCGGCTTATACGCTAGGCCGACTGATGGCAG
The DNA here is from genome assembly GCA_903970525.1 of Myxococcales bacterium. Lineage (GTDB taxonomy): Bacteria > Pseudomonadota > Gammaproteobacteria > DSM-16500 > DSM-16500 > UBA5158. The sequence continues at coordinate 46,469 of CAJCIZ010000272.1, forward strand.
CACAATTTTTTGCAACATTTTTACGACAAAACCCGCAATTTTTTGCTGAGGCTGCGAAAGGAAATTTCAGTGGCTTAGTGAACTGGTTACATAAAAATATTCACTCGCAAGCCTCTGTTTTACCAACAGAAGATTTATTAAAAAAGGTGACAGGAGAATCCTTAAACTCTAAGTATTTCCTTGATCATATTAAACAACGCTATCTATAAACTATTTAGGAATAACATAACATGCAAACCGGCACAGTTAATCGATTTAATAAAATTAAAGGTTATGGATTTATCACACCCGACGAAGGAACCTCTGAAGTTTTCGTTCATTTTTCAGAAGTAGAAGCATCCGGTTACAAAGAATTAAAACCAGGCCAACGTGTTCAATATGTTTTATCTGTTGGTGATAAAGGCGAATTTGCGACTAAGGTTGTGGTAATTTGATGGCGTGACTTCATTGATAAAATAAAAAAGCCAACTATCAAATCGATAGTTGGCTTTTTTATCAACATTAAATCATTACAAATTAATAATTAGAGAAAGTCTTCGTCCAACGTCCCGATATCCATTCCCAGATCACACAAACACCTGATTCAGTCGCCTTGTTACAACGCCAATAACCTTCAATCCACGCAACGCCTTGTGTTGAATTTTCATATTTACAAACTTTATGCGCGGGAATCCATACTTGATCGTGCCATCCTGCCTCTATTTGTACGCAAGAAATAAAACCCGTTGGTGTACTGATGGTTTCATCCGCTGCTGGAACAGAAGTGATAACAGTATGACGCGTTTCAATTGTTTTTGTAGAAGTTGAACCATCTGCAGAGGTTCGCACCTTTGTCGTGGTCACAGTATTTTCTTGATTACCTTGCGCATTGATAGTGCTTGAAGAAGTTGTCTGATCTTGTGCTTGTACGTTTATACAAGCAAAAATAGACAGGAATACCGAAACAACAATCGCTAAACTCATATGGAAACGAGACATGCACAAACCCCCTTGGCTTAAATTGAAATTAACTTAAGCTTATACTATAGCGTTTTAGATATAGATATATCATTAGAGATAACCCTAGACTTGAATCTGACGTGCCATTGACAAAGTACAATATTTAACCTATTATCTCGCATTCATACAATTCATTCCATGATGTCTCCAATGATCGATACTCAAAACAAACTCTCAAAAAGCAATGAAGCGCCCGTCTTCATCTGGGACGTCGGTGGCGTCATCTTAGAATGGAAACCCATTCAATTTGCAGCCAAGTATGAAAATGGAAAATACCAAGCAGAATGCTTGGCGATTTTAACACATGAAAATTGGATTAAGCTGGATAGAGGTGATTTAAGTTATCAAGACATGATTGCAATTTATAGCCGTCAACTCAATCTACCAGACAGTGAAATTCACACACTACTCCAAGCTGTTTTTCATTCATTGAAACCACAAAATGAAGTCATTAACTTAATCTTACAATTAAAAACCGCAGGCTATGAGCAATACTGTTTAACGAATGGCGCTAGAGAATATCTTCAGCATGTCACTAGCCCTGCATACAAATCCGCGTATAATTTTTCGTTAAATGATTTATTTAGTCATGATCAAATTGTTTTATCTGCAAGTATTAACTTATTAAAACCCGAACCTGAAATTTATCATCACATACTCACTAAATTTAATTTAAAAGACCGAAAAATTATCTTCATAGATGATACAGAAAAAAATATTAAAGGCGCATTAGCCGCAGGTTGGTGGCGTGGCATTCATTTTACAAATTTCCTAGACTGCTCGCATGCCATTCACAATAGTCTGATTGAATTTAACAGAATCCCATTAAAAAATACTACAATTAATGGGGATCTCTAGCGTCTTATCTTTTGTTGTGGTAGCACACCCACCTATCATAAAGACTAATATATCTTTGCTACCACCGCCGGTAGGACAGGATTCTGGCTCTGAAGCTTCACAGTATTTGTATCCCCAACATGGGCAATAAGTATTTTGATTAACGTAAGCGCAGACTTTTGTTCCAACTGGGAAATTCACAGTAAACGTTTTCTTATCTGCATTGACCATCACATTCGTATAAGGCGTACCAACCTGCCATAATCTCATATCAAGACTGCATGTTTTATCCAGCGTGACGGTTACCGTATCAGCGAAACAGGGAACCATTAATCCAATACTGAATATCATCACAACAATTTTAATCCACGCAGATAGACATGATCTCATTGCATCGCTCTCCAATATATAACTCATCCCATTATGCGGTTAATAAAATCATATTAGCATAACTGTGCGACTATTTGACATGCATACTTATACTAGTCTAAGCTCAATTCATCTATCTTTCGCACAAAAATTTCTCTATTATGGATTATCCCGCGTAATAATATGCGGCCATCTATAATGACAATTCATTAAATCCTCGGGATCTACAGTCACAACATAAAGTCTATATTCATTATCCTCTTGCGCCAATAATCCTTGCATACATTTCCCTTTCGTGACTTCGTACCAACACGCTCTCCCTTCAAAATCTTTTTCCATAAATTTGCTAATGGGCAGTTGCACAGGTTTAGGCTGATAAAGATTCCAACGACTATTCTTTTCATGTTTGACGACAGATAAACGCGCCCAGCCACCTAAGGGCATTGCGCTATTTTCATTTTCGCGTCTACCCCATACAACCAATTTATGCTCGCCATTTTTCAGTTTGACCGGAAGCACTGCTTTATTTTGTGCGAAATAAATCGTTCGCAGTTTATTTTCATAGGTAAAGATAACAGCTTCTGGCATATCAGCCTCACATCAAATCGTTTGGCGATGACCATACGGTTTCCACGCTGGCGCAATCACATTAGGCATTTGCGATCGCTGTAACATTGTCACAGGTGCAATCGTAAATTCGCCATATTTATCGTTTATTTCATCGACTGTTGAATACAATAATTCACGTTTATGATTTTCTGTTGTCAATAAATCAATTTGATAACCTCCCCCTCTAGGATCCAATGCCGTCACTTGTATTTGACTCACTGGTTCACCTTGCCAACTTTGATAAATTAAAAATTCTGCTAATCGAAATATTTCATTGCTATCGTTTGTCGCTTGAATACTTCTTCCTTTAGAACCAAACCACCCTAAGTCATGATTCAGCAAACCCGCAAAAAAATGTTGCGCTCTAAACTGATGATGTCTTAATCTCGCACCCAATTTTTCACACATATGCATTAAAAAAGTGTCGATAACACTAGGATGCGTTGTGTTAGGCGGCATGACTTTGCCATGCCCCATGGATTTTGGATCTGCGACTATCGTATGCACGGGATCAGGATCCGCGCCCTGACACATATACCAAATACGTCTACCAACATTGCCAAAGCGCTTGGCTAAAATACTCAGCGGAATTTTTTCCACTTCTCCGCAAGTGGTCGCACCATGTTTTGCAAGAAATCCACCAATACCTGCTTTAATGCCACTTAATTCCGTGACTGGCACATCGCGCAACCTTGCTTTCGCTTCCCACGGTGGAATCACAACATAGCCATCGGGTTTTTGTAATTTTGCGGCGTATTTTGCAGTGGTTTTGTCACCACTTACACCCACTGAACAAAGTAATCCTGAGTTTGCATAAACAATTTCTTTCGCCATGCGCGCCATTTTTTCTGGCGTGCCATGCAATAATTGACAATGCGTGACATCCAAAAAAGCTTCATC
>CAJCIZ010000273.1 GCA_903970525.1 Myxococcales bacterium
ATCCGCTAAATATTTATATAACTCATCAACCACCAAGCCCGCCATATCAGAAATACCATCATAAGGACGTTCTGCACCTAATGGTGTTGCGAGCAAAGTAATAAAATTCACTAAAAAACCGCGCTCTTGCGCAGTGGGATAACGACAACCTAATTGGGTATCAAATGGATTAATGGAATAATCCGCAGTCATACGCAAGCGATGATATGCAACCAAATGTCTATCTTCAGGTTGCATGCCTTCTTTCAATAAAGAAATTAATCCGCTACTAGACGGCCCGATATCAACGATCGCAATACGAGGTAACCGCTGTATACCGCCAGATAAACACAATGCTAAGTTGATCGCGTTAGACAATACAGATTTACCAGAACCTGGACGCGCATACATCAAATCAATCCAAGTCGTTTGTTGCGCCGAGCCTGGCTGATAAGGCCATGGCTTACCATCCGGTGAGCGTAACAATAATGCGCCATATTCCCAAGCCGACGCAGGTCGCGTGAACGGCAGCATGTACACAACATCCGATAAAGGTGCAACAGAAGGTGTTGCTACACTAGAAGCGCTAAAACCCATAATACTCGATGCCACACCTGCAAAAACGTCACCCGAGACTTCAGAAACTTCGCAAGAGCCCCATCCTTCTACGGCTTTAGCTAACTCTGCTGCGCGCGTACGCAATAAGCGAATATTTCCTTCTGGCGCCCATGTCGCCATACTCACTTGCAGTTTTACCACTGCATCATCCGTATTCACTTCAATATTTTTTAATAAAGTTGCAGCATCATGCACAAGCGCATTGTGTGAAGCTGTCCAACTGAGTATCGCTGACATCATAGATTTAAAACCCATCGCAGCAAGACCACCGCTCTCTATGAGAAACGACATACGCCAAGGCACTTGTGTTGGCAATGTACGTGAAAAAAGACTGAAGAAGGGTTTAATATCTTGTGGAAATAAATCAATGAAAATCGGCGTATAAATTCGATCACCCACGCGCAACGTTCGTAAATCTATTGCTTGTGCATCACGCGGAAACACTTGGCGCGATAACGGTGGCCACATCAAACCAGACAATTCTCCTGATCCGGGTCGAATTTCACGAACAGGAATTTTATCGCCTGGCAGAACAGCTTTCCACTCTTTATCGGTAAAATCAGGATCTGCAGAATCTCGAACCGCATAAACTGCTTCATGGACTTCGAGTAACTGACAATAAACATTTAACGCCGATAAATCCGTCACCAATGAGCGTACAAATGATGCGTGTGATTCGCGTAAATCTGGAATCGCTGCAATAATATTTTGGCCATTTTTAAACGCGGGGATTTTATTGTCACGAATCAATTTTAATTTATCTTTCATTGCACGACTTTGTTGTTCATTTGTCAGTGCTTGCGGTCTCGTCCATAAAACAAAATACAATTCTTCATGCGCGCAATATTTAGAAATATAGTCAACGCGCTCTTTAAATAAATCATCTAATTTCAAATTTAACCGCGCTGCAGTGGCACGCGCTGGGGATAAAATATCTTCTAGCTCTGGCTTAACCGCTGCTTTGTCATAACTAAAATACACTTGTACAACATGACCCGGTCTTTTGAGGGTAGCTTGCAAACTTTGTGTTAAGCCACGGTGAATGGTTTCAAATTCTTCGGTGCCGATCAGCTTAGTCACACCATGAACTTTGATCACAGAAATCAATGATCCATCACGACCCACCAAAGTCGTCTTATCATCTGCTGTTTCTAAATCACAATAGGATTCTGCTGTTTGTTTTAGCTCTGTGCTAAACCAGGCTAAGATAGAATCTATACTATCTAATAATGGATCTACAAAACTTGGCATCGTCTATCCTTCGATATAGTTAAGCACGCTGATGTTGCTCTTCTTCTGCCGCCAATTCTTCTAATGCTGCTGCCGCCCACGCATCTAACTGAACTTTGAATTTATTATAAGAGGGTAACAAGCGCAGATTTTTTAATACGTCAATATTGGTACCCGGATGTTCGCTACGGAATTCTAAAATGAGTTGCCCGAATGTCGCTGGATTACTGGTGCCAACGCCAAATTTGTTTTCAATGGGTTGACTACGGAATTTAAAGCCACGATAAATAGCTTGCGCACTTTCTTGATAGCCTGTGCCATTTCCCATTGCACAGAAGAGAACGTGACAAAAACTATTTAAGTCGGCTTGTGTGATTTCCGGCGCATAGATTAGCTGTCCACCGCTCATATCATCCATGCCTGCAGTTTCCAGAAAAAGACACTGAGAACAAAAACAACAAGACGTAATCATATTACTGCTCTTGTTGTTTAAGTAATTCCCGTCAATATTGACGACTTCCTGAAACTCTTTCGCCTGGAATCCACAATACTGACAAGTATAATTGTCGCGATCAAATATACGCTGCTGAATTGGCTGAAACGCTTTATCTTCGCGGCGCCTGATGAATAGGCGCCATCCCGTTAAATTTGCTGCCAAATGTAGCGCATGCATAATATCAACTTAGCTTGCTGTACCAGCTGCTTTTTTCGCACCGAAGCCAGTCACACCAGAAACACCAGCAACTGTTCCACTTCCACCGAACAAGGTAGCGCCTGCAGTACCAAATACGGAAGGGATAAAGATCAATGCAGCGGCGACAAATAACAATGCAATTGGCATACCAATTGTAATCTGCGTTGGGTTATCTTTGTGTGCTTTGAATTTAACGATAGCAGCTACAGCAAAACCCATACCTGCAACATATGATGCAGCAGTAATTAATTTTGCAATGCTACCCAAGTTACTTGCGACTTGTTGTGCAACACCACCGATACCACCTGACACAACTGCGAATGCTGCCGTACCAAGACCAAAACAAGTTACTGAACCTAGAACTAATAAGATTTTCTTGAAAAGCTTTTTATTCATAATGAATTCCCTTTATAGAATAAAATAATAAGGACTTGAAACCCTATTAGCATCTCATAAAATTCAATGCTATGCCACTCATTCTATTAAGTTACTGTTGGACTACAATGCCTAAGGTGGTATTGACTGCGGTGAGGAAATCATAGAGGTTGATACACATGATACCGCCAATAATATGCGCCATGGCTTTACCAAATGTACCGGGTTGCGCTTGTTGACCTAACTGCGTTAAGAGTAATAGGCCTCTGATAAATGCGATTGTCCCAATGAATTGGATAATTAAGAAAGCATCTTGATAAACTGAAGTCCATTGATCTTGTGAAGCCGCTAAATAACCATAGGGATAAGGATTGCTCCAGAAAGTTGTCATGCCGACTTGTACCGAGGAGGGCAAATACAACAGCGCTGCACCGACAAATAATAAGATGAGAGGGCCTTTTAATTCCGTATGTAATGACATTTGGGTACGCTGCTCACCAAACGTTTTTAACCCCATGACTCCCTTAAAAATCAAATACATACCTAATACATAAGCAATAGCAGTGACCATTTGCATGAGCTTAGGAACCGTGGCAGCAAAGTTCGCCATCATGGTTGCCGCATCGGAAGTAGTCGTTTGAGCGAAGGCAACTTGAGCCAGTGCATTAGAAAACAACAGGACAATGAATACCCTGAAGATAGCGGAGCGAAGTATAATCAATAAGTTATATGCACCCATGGTTTATACCTTGATTGACATACTTTAAGTTTATAGCAAAAAAGTGAAAAAAACCTTATGAGCGGACAAATAATAACCGCCTAATTAGTCACTGTTTATGCCATAAGAAAGCGTAATTGTCCTACCGGCGGAATCGATTTCAACCACACCATCATAAGGGTCGATTCTAACCACGCGCCCGAAATCGCGAATCACATCGCCTTCTGCGACAGTCACCGTATCACCCGATTCTGATTTTAACCAAGCGCGGCCTGGAATAATCGCTTGCACACTATAAGTGACTTTTGGCGCAGCAATGGGTCTTGGGGGTGGCGATGACGATGTCATAACACCGGGTGGTGGTGCAATATGGTTACCTGTTTTCACATCTTGCATTATTTTTCCAAGATGCGTCAGCGTAGCTTCCATACTAGCAAGTCGCAAACTCATGTCTTGCAATTTTCCCTGCAGCGCACCGTTTTGTGTTTCTAATTCTGCAATACGTTGCGAGTCTTGTTGTGATTTTGCTGTCTGTCCGATAGCTTCGGATTGGCTCATGGTAGCTTGTTCTAAACCAGGTTGAAAAGGAGCCGCTGGTATCACTTGTTGTTGCACAACAGGTTGCGCCACGGGTTGTGGTGGTGATGGCATTGTCACAACGGGTTGTACTGGCGGCGCAGCAGGCTGAACAGGCGCAGGTATAGGCGCTGGCGCTGTTACCACGGGTTGAGCAACTGGCATAGGTTGTGGCGCAGGTTGTGAAATAGCCGCTGACGGTGGCGTTTGCATCATAGGCGCAGCCGCTGGTAGCGTGGCTTGCGCAACAACAGGCGCAGGTTGCACAGGTGCAGGCGCTTGTGTTTGTGGTTTTGCGACTTCCATCACAGGACGCGGCGCAACAGGAATTTTTGTGCCTTGTGAAAATTCAGTCACAGGCGCAGAAGCAGAAGGCGCTAGTATTTTATAAACAAGAAAAATCAATACAAAAAATACCGCCATCCCAATGAGCGGTCTTTTATAACTCTGAGTACCTGAAACAGTCGCAGCACCGCCAAGAGTAGGTGTCACTGCAGCTGGCACTTCTGTTTCCGGCGATTTATCAGACAGTTCAGGTTCTATTTCATAATTCGCCTGATCATCTGAAAAATGATATTCACCTTCGTCTTGTCCCTCGTAAGGGTCATGTCTATCATGTACCATTTTTTTTCGCCCCTATGGTTCAATTAATTCAACGTTATTCTTTTACCTCTGCCACAAATAATATGCCTAAACCAACACCCGCATCTACTTTAACAGTAGCCGGTGTATTGATATAGCCTTGAACTGCTGTACCTACTGTCGTACCAACTTGTCCCAAACCGACGGCAAGCTTGTTACCGGGGCTGAGAGCAGGATGCGTGGTACTGGTACCAAAAATACCTGTTGTGCTCGTTGAAGCTGATGAACTAATGGCGCTCGCATAACCCGACAAGAATGCAGACCCAATCATAGCACCATACCGTTGTAAATAATGATAATCAACATTACTTGCTAAAACAGTATGTGCTGTATCAGGGTCAATTGCATATGCACTGATTGCTTTTGACTTAGGCCAATCATCCATATCCATAGCCGTAAAATTGAGTGTAACTCTGTCTTGGCCTTGCGCAAGCGCTAATTTTCCAAGAACTTTAGCGCCTTTATATTTGCCTTGAATAATCGTCGCCATCACAGGGGTATCTGGAAAATCTGAATTGACTGCCGTATCTAGAACAGCAAATAAAATCGTGCCCGCTTTGATGATAGGGAATTTATCTGCTTCTGAAGTTGTTTTACTGCTCGCTTCTGCTGATGAGCCTTTACCACCTTCGCCGGCGCCTTCGCCTTTTTTCTTCTCTTCCGGCGCACCTGTAGTATGCGTCATCGGCACAGGCTGCCAAGAGGTAACCAATGCTTGAGCTTGCGTAGACATCGCAGACATTAATGCTTTAATGCGTTCTTGTTTACGCTGAGCAGCCTCGGACTGCGCCTGCGCTTGTTCGATGGCAAACTGTTCTGGCGCTGTTGTGGGCGCTGCCGTCACAGTTTGCGTCACCGTTTGCGCATTTTGTTGCTTCAAACGTTGCTGCAATTTTGAAAAATCATCTGTACCACCCGGTGCTTCTGCGCCAAAACCTGCTGCGGGTCCGCCTGCTGCCACTGGCGGTGGCGCAACCATCGCTTGATATTCTTGCAACATTTTTGCAGCATCCTCAGGTGAGAGAATACCCGCAGCGACTGCACGCTGTAATTCTTTCGCATAATCATCTACTGATGCGTTGTTCCCCTGCATACTGGCAAGCTTAGCTTGCTCATTTTGTAAATCTTGTAATTTCTGATATTTAGTCATTAACTGTTTAGCTTCTGCGGGTGTCAATTTACCCGTGCGTACAAGTTCATCTAAGGCTTGTTGATATTCAGCCGGTGTCGCATTCTTATTTTGCAAATCAGATAACACATAATTTGCCATCAAACGTTTGGCTTCTTCAGGCGAGAGTTTTCCAGATTTCACCAGATCATCTAAGGCTTGTTGATACTCCGCCGGTGAAGCGTGTCGACCTTGTAAGCCGGATAAAACATAATTTGCCATTAAGCGTTTGGCATCTTCTGGTGATAACTTTCCTTCCTTCACTAATTCATCTAATGCTTGCTGGTATTCAGCGGGTGAAACATGTTTGTTCGCTAAATCAGCTAATCTTTGCGCTGCTTCTGGGGAGAGCTTGCCAGATTTCACAAGATTATCGAGTAAATCCTGTTGTGATTGTCCAACAGCGCCTGCGCCTGGTGCTTGCCCGGGTAGCGCTGCTGCAATGGGTTGATTAGCCAGCGCGTAACTCTGCATTAAATTTTTTGCGTCTTCTGGTGAGATTTTTCCTTCTTTTACCAGTTCATCCAATGCTTGTTGATATTCAGCAGGAGAAACATGTCGCTTTTGTAAATCTGCTAATGCATTCGCTGTATCTTGTGAAATTTTTCCTGCTGCTACCAGGTTATTTAATTCTGCGACTTGTGGCGTTGCATCAGCAGCTGCTGCGCGCACTAATGCATTCATTCTCTCGCCAGGACCACCTGTTAAACGCTGCGCTTGATATTGAGCTAATAATTTTGCGGCCATGGCAGGTGTAATTTTTCCTGCGGCAACCAATTTATTCAGCTCATCGCTATACTCTGCGACGGTGGCATTTCTTTTTTGCAAGCCTGACAAATCATCCGCAGCTTCTTGACTCAGCTGACCGGAATTTACTAAATCTTGTAATTGCGCCACACCATTTTTTGCAGCTTCTTGTGCTCTTTGCTGCGTGTATTGCGCCAATAATTGTGCTGCGACTTCAGGTGACATTTTTCCTTCGCGGACAAGACGATTTAACGTATCAGCATATTGCTCAGGTGTGACGTGTTGTTTTTGTAAATCTAGCAACTCATTTGCAGCTGCAACTGACAACTTGCCAGACTTAATCAATGAGTCCATTGTTGCTGCGCTGTCAGCAACCATAGCATTTGCATGTTGACGCTTATATTCGTCTAACAGTTTTCGTGCTTGCTCTGGTGTGAGCTTACCTGCTTTCACTAAAGCATCGAGCTGCGTCGCGTATTCATCGACTGAAACATTATTCTTGGCCAAATCTAATAATTTATTCGCATCATCTTGTGACAACTTACCCTGACTGACTAAATCATTGAGATCTTGTGTCACATCCGCCGCTTCACCGCCAGGACAGAGTGTTGTGCAACCTGAAGAAGTTTGCTCTCCTGGCACATTGACCAAAGTCGGTACTGAACTGCCACCACTGATTTGTGCTTGTTTTGAGGTTTGCGCATTAGCTTGCATCAAGGCGCGATAATATTCTGGTGTCAACTGACCACCTGGTACCGATTGCAATCCCGACGGTGCATTCGCCACTTTTGCAGGCGCAATACGTGACCCACCCCCTAAGAAACGGGCAGCAACATAAATTAATGCTGAAACACCCACGACAGTCACCAATACTAATATCATTCTAGATTTAGCATCTGTACGTGAAAAAATTTCTGGAAGCTTAAATGCCATTAGAGTCCCTCAATCTTAAGCTCAATAGGTTCACCATATTGGGAAACCAAGACTGAAGAAGTGCGTTGTATTTCATAGGCTATCATTCCATCAGGACTCACCATCCTGCCAATCCACCCTGGTGAAAGAACAGTAAGACGCGTGCGCAGGTACATTTTATCCCCTAGCGACCAAGCCTGACAATCACCACCTGCGACACTTAATAATTTTCCACCGGGAGGCGCGACACCATCCAATACACTTAACAATATTTGGTTTGCGCTGTTTGGTAATGTGACACCTGTTGGTAAATCTTTTGAGTTAGGACCAATACCAGACACATGAATATCCGTTCTGTAATCGACAACGCGCTGGCCTGAAACTAATTCCAATGTAATTGGTGTCATCAATCCAACCAATCTCACCACTAAATCACTATCACCATAAGGTGCGATCGCTTGTATCAATAATACATTACCTTTGTTATCCCACTGTAGACGAGTTGTTTTGGGATCACCGACGTCATAGGCAGCAATAGGCCAAGGCGCACCGGTTGAATCGACAAAGACTAATGAAGTGACATAACCTTGCGCGAGACGAATGGCCGGTGGTGTAGAACCTGGCGCTAAATTCATAATAATAGTTGTCGAAACTGGCTTAGGTGGAACAGTTGCCGGTATGGCTGCCGCACGCTGCGAAGCATCAATAATTTGTCGTAAGCGAATCACTTGTTGAGGCGAAAGAGGAACATTCTGTTGCGTTAACATATTAAACGCAGCTTCAGCATCGGGATTTGGCGGTGACGTAGATTCTGGCGCCATTTTTAACATGGCGTCTTGTGATTGACGATACGACATAGGCGGCGAAGTCACTAATGGCTCATCACTTGCGCTCTCATCACGTATGACATGGCGCGTTCTATGTATCACTTTAGTGGTCGTGCGACGTGTTGTCGGGGGTGTCTGTTGCTTAATGCTATCTAGCCATTGCTGGTATTGCGCAAAGTTTGGCGGTGGCGGCGGCGATCCCTGCGGTGGTCCAGACGCTGGCGGTGTAGCTTGTGAATCTGTGGACTGCATAGGCGGTGCTGAACCAGAAGGGGGTCCATTCATTGGTGCAGCCTGCATCGCTGAATTGATTGCACTATCGGGCAACTCATTAGGCATATTACTAGGCGGCGCATTATTAGATGGCATAACGCCAGGCGGCAACACATCATTTTGAGCCATGACTGTTGAAGGAATCGTATCAGGCGATGCGTTTGTTGAATCACTAGGCGGTACAGCATTCTGAGCCTGTTCAGTGGTGGAAGGAGTTGTATCTGCTGGCGATGAACTTGTTTCGTTAACTGGCGCAGCTGTAGGAATAGCGTTTGGCGCAGGCGATGGCATTTGCTCTTCTGCAAAAGCAAGCTGCCCTATGCTCATGAAGACAAGCACAGCCACGACAATACTATTTTTTATGATATCCCTATCCATTTTTCTGATTGCGGCCCCCAATTTCCTTTTTCACTAATACTACATTATCTATCGCAATACCTGTTAAATCTTCTAGCGTCGAAACTCTTGTTACCAACACTTGAAATACCAATGGCGTATCATAATGTTTTTCAACGCTGCTATAATGAATCACGATGGGTAATTGAATCCACCAACCATATCTACCGTCAATAATACCTTGATTCAAAATAACAGGTGCTGCGCTTGCATTCGCATTCAGAAATAATTTGGATGATTGTATGACATTCGCATTAGCATAAGTATCTAATTGCGCCATCATCTTACTCCATCCATTGTCTGTGAAGTATTGCTTGGCCTCTTCAAGCTCCTTAGCATAATTTTCAAAATCATATCTAAAGGTATCTGGCAAAACTTCGCTGACCCATTGTAACAAATCAGCTGTTTTTGGATAAGACAAATTGACAGGCACCGGTGGAAAAGCTCGCCAATCGTTATCTGTTAAGAAAGTGACAGGAGGTGGCTTTTGTGTATAAATATAAACAGATGTTGCGACAAGTAAAGTAATAGCTACAACTATCATTGTTAGCGCAATTAATACTTTGTAAAAGCCGTCTCGATAGAAATCATTTCTTAGGCGGACTACTTCTAGCTCATCCCCAGCCATTGCCACCTCACTACTGTGCGGAATTCTTCACTGTCAAATCCTGACATGAACAGCTTGAAACTATATAACAGAGGCTCGCACTTGTATAGTGAAAAGCAGCCTAGCCTGCTTGCGGAATGCTGCCAATGATCTGAACTATTCCTAATCCTTTGTAACTGGAAAGGCTGTCTTGACGCTCAATAATAACATTCACATCTAATGGGTTTTCAAATTTCGATTTATCATCATACGGTGGTCTGTAATAAGTCACCAAAACTTGTACATCGAACTTGTATGCATAGATGGCCGACTTACCTAAGGGTCCTTCGATAATCAACTTGGGTGGACTCACAACTTTTGCAATGATCATCAGTTGACGCTTGGACAATGCAACTAAGTTTAGAGAATCTTCCAAGCCTTTCATGTAACTACGCCAGCCGAATTCCGTAAAATATTTTTGTGCATTTTGTAATTGTTGACGATAATTCACATAGTCATACGTATAAGTAGACTCAACCGCATCGACGGCCCATGCTGCAACTTCTTGTGTGCTCATATTCGGTTGTGTCACAGGAATTTCTTGAATAAACCGCCCTGCCTTATCGGCTGCGAAATAATAAGGCTGTGGTGGATGTTTGATGAGATACATTAACATCCCAATTAATACGCCTACAACAATCAGACTCAGGAAAAAAACTGCTAAAACAAAATGATATTTTTTTCGATAAAATTCGTTGCGCAATGAAATCATGACTAGCGCATCATCTTGTTTTTCCTGAAGGTTATCTTCCATTCTGTTTCCTTTGTCCTAAATCATGAGGAATCTATCAATACCTATCCCATCAGGATTTTCATTCGTTGGGACTTTGACTATCATCAATACGACAATATAACTTTCCGTCTGCGATTTATCCGCGCTTTGGTATGTCACCGTAAATGGCAATTGCACACGCCAAGTATAACCATGCCCCGGTAAAGGTCCTTGATTAGAAATGACAGGCGTACCTGAAATCACACCATTCGCAAATAATTGATCTTTGGTGACACGTTGAATCACGCCAGCCACTGCTTGCTGATACGCCGTCCAGCCATCGGCTGTAAAATAAGGACGCGCCAATGCAATTTGTTTTCCATAATTCACAAAATCAAAAGAATAAGCTGCAACCGCTGCTTTGCCTGCCCATTTTAGTAAATTTGCGGGACGCAAATTGGGCTCATTAAATGCCATCAATGTCATGTGCTGCCCATTGACTGCTTGCGCGTTAAACTCTGGAACTGGGCGATGGAAAACTTGATAATAAACAAGACCGACAGCAAACAACATCATAAAGATAGCAGAAATTAAAATCATAATAAGTAACTGGTAATAATTACGATAAAAAGCATTGGGTCTATTTTCTAGATCTAGCATGGAACTCACCATAACTCATGTCCCTAATATGCCGCTATTTACTTGCGATCAGTGGAATAATTTGCCCATTCGTCGTTGTTTCATAATACGTTGGCGCTGGTTGGAAAAAAATATAATAAATAATGGCAGAAATTAATAACAAAATAATGACCACAGAAACCATCAGCCAACGCAATACCTTATGATAGCAGTCTCGATAGAAATCACTGAGTAATCTAGCATCGTAAACATTGTCAGTCATGTTGTCTCCTGAAGATACTATACAGGCAATTTTTCTGTTGTAATTTCGACACGATAATTTTGTGGGCCACCTGCTTCTTCAACCATATTAGCATTGCCCATGCCCACTCCATACAATAAACGCGTGTTCACGCGTGGCCACAGATATTTCACAACGCTATCTGCTTGTTGCTTGGATTGCGCAATATTAATGGTTTCTGAAGGTGCTGTGCAGGAATACGCAGCGACCTTGATTGACATCGTCGTATAGCGACCTAACAATTTTGCGATCAAGTCCAATGTTGGATAAGAGTTGGGATAAATAAACGCTGTCCCATCACGAAAGAGTTGTGAAGAAGGAATGATGATGCGGACTTGATCACCTAAAATAAATACCTTAACACCACGATTTTCTAATTTATCTTTGCCATTAGAAGCGTGCTCAACCATAGCGCCAACAATACCACCAAAAATGGCACCCACGCCCGCACCTGGCAAGATGCCTGCCGTGCCTGATGTCACCACACCCCCTGCAACAGCACCTGCTGCGGAACCCACCATCATGCCTTGCACGATTTGTGAAGAATTTTGGTATGACTCTGTCACGCCGTTATCATCCGCATGTCTCGCAATGTGATCGGCTTGATCGTAAGTCTTATCCACGGTTCCCGCTGAATCACGTGAAAACTCAGAAGAAGCACAACCGAATAAAGCACATGAGGAAAAGAGTAATAGGAAAATACATGAGACAAATCCCTTAAAGCGAGGACTTCTCTGAAAGAGGTTTTGCCACTGTTTGCTTAGCACATCCATAGTCAACACAACTTCCTAGGGTGTATCGTTTTTACATTTAGACTGGGTATAGTTTGCCTTATGAAGACCCTGTTTCACCAGTGTTTTGTAAGGTATTTAAATAATCACATACTTCTTTGGCATAACTTGCAACTGCCTCAGGTGATTGCAGTAATCCACCCACATC
Source organism: Myxococcales bacterium (assembly GCA_903970525.1). Classification (GTDB taxonomy): domain Bacteria; phylum Pseudomonadota; class Gammaproteobacteria; order DSM-16500; family DSM-16500; genus UBA5158. The sequence continues at coordinate 12,372 of CAJCIZ010000273.1, forward strand.
CGGTGGATAATCGGTGGCCATCAGCATATCTTTCATGATTTCCTGGGTCACGGTCATCGCCTGACTGCCGGATTTACCTAGGACACGCTCGAGCAACTCTACTTTATCCTTCACCATTGCTTTATTAATTAATGGGGCGCTAAATCTTTCAAATTTATCTGCACCTACTAATTTTTGTACTTCATCACCTAAAGCGACCCTGCTGAAGACATTCAGTCGACCACGCTCTTCCGCTACCTCGACTTCGGTAGCAATCGCCAAATCACCTTCTTCTTCGGCCATCGTATTATTACGATTATGAAAGGCTAGCAATGCATTCACGGCTTTTTCAATCGGATTGGCACCAGACTCACCGGTCATGACATCGGCAATAATGCGAACTTCTTCAGAATCGTCTTGTGCTTCTGTCGCGAAAGTGCCTTCACCTGCTTCCATCATGTGTTTGAATTTGTCTAAACGTGTATCTAAATCCAGTAAAACACGTCCTATCGGTGCTTCCACTTTTAAAAAGTGATTGAGACGCAAACGTTCAACAGCCGGTGGGTTAGCATAAAACATGGCGGCGCGCACAATTCTCGATTTGAAAAAGATGTGTGCCTCACCTTCGCGTTGTTCTTTCAAATCCAATAAGTCTACACGTGCACGTTTTTCTGAAGACGCGCTACGGCTGTCCATATAATTATTTAAAATACTTTGTGCGTTTGTTTGGAATGAATCGACTTTCGTGACATACGATTCGCCCGCTGTTTTTGAGAAAAAGTCCCATGTTTCTAGTGGGTCTTCTAATTTCATACAAATTTTAATGTTTGTGTTTGCACCAATAGAAGCGGCTTCTTCTTTCGACGCTTTTTGGAAAGCCGGTAAATCTTGTCCCGCAAAAATAACAGAGAATCCCAGTGAACGTGCTTGCGCTGGCACAACAGCAAAACCTTTCACCGCATAATATCCATACTCATCCAAAATACACATATAAGGCGTTAATGCATTCGTGGGTTTACGCGAAATCACTTCTTTGTATGTTCCTTCTACGTCTTCACCTAACCCTGCTGCCATCATCGCTTTCAGCGATGCAATTATGACTTTACCTAAATTGGCCAATTCGTCTGGTGCTTTTTCTAATGCGGGCAGCAATACCACCAAGATGCGACGATTGATAACAACGTCTTTTAAGTCTACTTCAGATAAATTAGTACGAATAATATGACCGTAAGTATCTGCTAACGAACCGAATGCACGTGTCAGCTGCATAGTGATGAAACCATGTTGTTCTAAGACTTGCGATCCTTGTTTACCTTTTTTCGATCTGTCATAGCCTGGTAAGTTGATGACATAGTTTGTGATAGGCTCTAACACTAATTGTGGTGCATCAGCTAAACTCACAGGCTCTTGATTATCGCGGATAAACATTTTATCCATGACGATCGCTTCTAGACGTGGCAATTCAAAATAATTACGAATCGTATTAGCGTCTAATAAAATTTTACCTTGGTCACGCATGTAAACTAAGATTTTCATCAAGGCTTCAACGAACACGATGGCACGACCTTTCCACATATCACCATCAGCGCTTTGACTGGATTGATCCATCAAGCTCGTTACCAACTGCGACAACATACTGGAAGAACCATTACAAAATGGATTCATGGTATTTGATAAGCGGCGTTCTTGCGCGCCGACAATATCACGCGCACCAGTCATGAAGTTAATTAACAGTAAATCATCTTCACGCCCCATAAAACGACACATAGAAAACACTTTGGCGAATAAGCTGTTATCACCTTTACCATCGACATATAAAAAGCCTGAGCCTTGCACCAAGGCATTAAAAGCCAGCGATAATAAGGCTTCTGTTTTACCACTACCGGTTGATCCGAAAATCAATACGTGCGTACGCATGTCTTCATTATTAAACCAAAGCTCTTCTTGTGTTTGTTTGCGATTACCAAAAAAAGCAATACCGCGTGCTTTGCGAGGCTTTGTACCACCCGGCAGAGGATCGTTGTAATCCATCGCGCCAGAACGCAAAGGCATACGAAACGGTAATTTAGATTTACGTGTATAGGCATAAAGGAAAACACAGACTGCAGAAAACGTGACAAATTCGACGACTGAAGGTAAGAGAAATGCAGCCACAGCAAAACCAGCGAGTGTCACCGCAGAGTGCACAGGATCTTTGAAAAAATCGACAACACGCATGCCCAGCGTACGGGTATCTCGCAGCAAAAGCTGCGGCGACATCTCATGTTGTTCATCCAACCCACGTTGCATCATTTCACTTCACTCCCTCCGTCCGGTTTAAGTTCTTCATCTGGACGGTAGACAATATCTTTTAATGCAAGATCGAGCGCATTAGTGGCTTCTTCAACCATAGGAATAATCAATTTTCTGCCAATATCTTTTTCTGCAACCCAATGCGCATAGATACCAGCGACTTCAACAAAAGGTGTTTGGCGGCCCACCACATTCAGCGTATACCACAGTCTGCGATCCATGGGTTTTAACCATAAAAAATCTGCTGTGGCTTGCACACCATCTGATCTTGCACCCGCCAACATCGACGCCATCACTGTCATGATATAAGCGTGCGAGTGCATGACTGTTTGCACCATTTTTGAATCGATATGCTTTTTGAGTAAGGCATCGACCCCGTTAAAATTTAATTTTGAGGTAGATGAAATATTTAATTGCTTCAATAGATTCGCCGCTGCCTCTGTATCATTGTTCATGCGCGCTGCGAAGACGGTGAATAAGGCACGCACATGTTGTGGTAATTTATCCGGACTGATCCACAACGGCCCCAGCTGTAAGGCAAATAATTGCGTGGCTCTGCCGCGTCTTAATGCGACTTCAATTTTATTGCGTTCTTTTCGTGTCATGCCTTCTTGGTTTTGTTTCTTGCGCTCTTCTAATAATCCATAGCGTTTGCAATAGTGCATAGGCGTCATTGCCATTGCCCAAGGACCTTTATCTAAATCTGTTTTAATTAATGATAGTTTTGTCACGGGTGAAATTTGCGGATAATTGACTTGTTCAACGGTCGCCAAATCATGCATGTTATAAATACGTTTGTAAGTACGCACTGAGTTACTGAAGAAAACAACAAACGCTAAAATGATAATCAAAAGAATACAGGGATAACGCAAGTAATCTCCAACCGCATTGCCTATGGTGACTATATTTTCAAAAGTCATCGCTTGAGGATTCGCTTGAAGAATAATGTCACGCAAAGGATCTAAGTGATTGGTGAAGTGATCAATGAGACTGATTTCTAGCAATTTGAATTGAAGAAAATAAACAACCAAATATTTTTTAAACACATACCAAAGCACAGCCAAAGCGGCAAAAAGCATCGCTATCATCCATAGCACCCCGGAGGAGCCATCGGATTGATTGGGTTGTTGGGCTGCTGGTGGCATTTCAGAATACCTTCTTAAACGATCAGTCAGTTATAAAAGCTGTCTTCACCTATTATTTTATTATAGTCTTAAATAACAGACTTTTCTCGCCGGTTACAGCAAATATAACTTTCTGAAAAATATCACACTTTAAGGGTATTGAGTGGCAACTATCCTTGTTGTTTTTCTTTAATTTCATCCAAGGTTTTGCAATCAATGCAAAGTGTTGCTGTGGGTCTGGCTTCTAAACGACGCAAGCCGATTTCTACACCACAAACTTCACAATATCCATATTCATTGTCGATTAAGAGTTGTAACGCTTCTTCGATTTTTTTCAGCAACTTACGTTCTCGATCGCGCGTACGCAGCTCTAAACGAAATTCTTCTTCCTGACTCGCTCTATCATTAGGATCAGGATAATTCACCGCATCATCTTTCATGTGGGTCACAGTACGATCTGCGCCTTCCATAATTTGTTGACGCAAGAGTGTCAGCATTTGTGTAAAGTGCTGACGCATTTTGGGGCTCATGTAATCCTCGCCTTTTTTTGGCTTATAAGGACTCATCCCCAACATTTCTAAACTTGGCTCTAAAATATCTTTCGTTACCATGGCCATTCTCCTCACCCATCCCTTATTCTAGTACAAGACACGCACATATACCAAAAACGTCTTAAAGAGGCAATCCTCGTTCGCCGAAATGATACGTAAGCAATTGCTGATTTTTGGGCTTTCTGACAAATTTGTCTATCTATTCATCAGCCTGCAGCATAGCTTGCCATGGTAACTCTCTGAAGACCAACTAAATCATGATGCGTGGTAACGTCTTGATAGCCCGCTTGCTCATAAAGTTTCCTGACTTCGGCACCTTGTTGAAACCCATGCTCCAATAAAAGACAGCCGCCTGGCCGCAAATACTTTTTGGCGGTTTGGATGATTTGACGAATGTCATCCAAGCCATCAGAGCCAGAAAGCAACGCAGACACGGGTTCAGAGTTTAAAACAGTAGCCTGCAAGCCAGGATCACCGATTGCAATATAGGGCGGATTACTCACAATGGCATCAAAACGCGTATGCGGCAAAGCAGCACACCATGCGCCTAAATGAAATTTTACATTGGAGAGCCTGAGTCGTTCTGCGTTTGATGCAGCCACTTGCAACGCTGCCGACATCACATCGGTTGCATGCAGTATCCAGTTTGGTCTCTCATGCGCCAATGCTAATGCGATTGCGCCAGAACCTGTTCCCAAGTCTGCAACAATTCTACTGTCATCTTGATCGAATTTTTCTAACAGCAACTCTACTAATAATTCTGTTTCTGGTCTTGGAATCAAAGTATCGGGTGTCACCACTAAATCCAAAGACCAAAATTCTTTGTGTCCTGTTAAATACGCCACAGGCTCGCCTTGTAAACGTCGTGCGAGTTGTTCGGAATATTGCGCGACTTCTGCAGCTGTTAATTGTCTTTCAGGCCATGCAAATAAATGACTTCGCGTTGTTGATAAAATATGTGCTAATAATATTTCTGCATCAAGATGGGGAGCATCACTGATTATCGTTAATTGTTGAGTTGCCGAGATCAATGCTGCAGAAATGGTAGGGAGATTTTGACGTGTCGTGACTACCATGTTAATCACCTATCGTCGCTAACAAGTCCATTTGATGCTCATGAACCAACGCATCAACGACAGGCGCCAAATCTCCTTCCATAATATTGGGCAGTTTATATAACGTGAGATTAATTCTATGATCTGTTAAACGACCTTGTGGAAAATTATACGTTCTAATACGCTCAGAACGATCACCTGTTCCGACTAAATTACGCCGTGTATCCGCTTCATGCTGTTGCTGTTTTGCGCGCTCGCTTGCTAATATCTTTGCGGTTAAGAGTGATAAGGCGCGCGCACGATTTTTATGTTGCGAACGTTCATCTTGACACTCAACCACTGTACCCGTTGGAATATGCGTGATACGAATCGCAGAATCCGTTTTTTGCACGTGCTGACCGCCCGCACCCGAAGCGCGAAACGTATCAATCCGTAAATCCGCTGGATTAATTTCGACTTTCTCAATCTCATCTACTTCTGGCAGAATAGCGACCGTACAAGTTGAAGTATGAATTCGACCTTGCGCTTCTGTTTCAGGCACGCGTTGTACGCGATGTACGCCTGATTCAAATTTAAAACGTGAATAAGCACCTTGCCCGATGATACGTAAAATAATTTCTTTGTAACCGCCATGTTCGCCTTGGTTAGAACTAATCAGTTCAACTTGATAACCGCGACCCTCCGCATAACGCGTATACATGCGCGCCAAATCACCTGAAAAAATAGACGCTTCATCACCCCCAGCGCCTGCGCGAATTTCCAAAAAGATATTACTATCATCGTTGGGGTCACGCGGTAACAATAAGACTTGCAACTCATCTTCCAGCTTGGCGGATTGTTCTTCAGCAATACTTAATTCTTGCTTGCCCAGCTCTTGCAGCTCAGGATCTTGTTCCGTTAAAAATTCTTTTGCGCTTTTGATATTTTCTAAACAAACGAGATATCGCTTAAAGACATTCACGACAGGTTCAAGTTGCGAATATTCTTTAGAAAATTCACGGAATTTATTTTGTTGCCCAATAATTTCTGCATCAGACAATAACGCGTTCAATTCTTCATGACGCTCAACTAAAGCTTGTAATTTTTTCTCTATCGATGGTTTCATATTGAGTCAGTTTCGAGTTGAGGCAACGCAAACAGTTGCTGCGCTAATTGCAAAATATCAAAACGTCCTTCAGTGCCCGCTTGTCGCAACTGCACACTAGGCGTATGCAATAATTTATTGGTAAATGCATAAGCAAAGCTGGAGAGAACTTGTGTAGGATCTTCGCCGCGTTGTAATTGTCGTATGGCTTTTGCCAATTCTGCTTGGCACAACTCTTCAATTTGATTGCGGTAAACACGTATCGTTGTCGCCACCATGTCTAACGAGGTTAACCACGCCATAAACTCTGTGCTTTTTTGTTGAATCACTTCACACGCTTTTTCAGCCGCATGTTCACGACCACGAAGATTTTGTTGAATAATCGCTTTCAAATCATCTATCGAATAAAGGTTCACAGAAAATAATTCGCTGACACTGGGCTCTACATCTCGCGGCATCGCAATATCGATAATGGAAATGATCTTATTGCGTCGTCCTGCCAATACTGTTTTCATCATGTCTTTGCTGATAATCGGCGCTGGACTGCCTGTTGCGGAAATCACAACATCCGCTGAAATTAACGCTGCGGGCAACTCTTCAAACGAAATAAATTTTCCGCCATAATTTTTTGCCAATATCACAGCATTACCCTGGCTGCGATTCGCAATAATCAATTGTGAAATGTCATGCGCGCTCAAATGTTTTAACACAAGATTCGCCGTATCACCTGCGCCAATCACTAACACTGTCGCGGTTTGTAATTGTGGAAAAAGTTGTTTAGCCAGACCAACAGCAGCGGACGCAACAGATACAGGACAAGCACCGATGGCGGTATTGGTACGCACTTCTTTTGCCACAGCAAATACTTGCTGAAATAAACGATTAAACAATGTGCCGATTGTGCCGGCCGCACAACTTTCTGAAAACGCGTTTTTCATTTGCCCTAAAATTTGTGATTCGCCTAACACCATAGAATCTAAACCGCAGGCAACTTGCATGATATGTTCAACAGCTTGTCTTTCTCTGTAGACGTATAAGACGGGCTCTAACTCAGCGCGGCTTAACTGATGTTGACGGCAGAACCAATCCATTAATTTTTCAACATCATCTGTATCACAATATAATTCAGAGCGATTACAGGTGGAGAGTATGACCGCTTCTTGGATATTTTCTTGGGTGAGCAAATCATTGAGATACAGCGATAATTTTTCTGGCGAAAATACCACTTTCTCCCGCAAAGCGAGCGGCGCTGTTTTATGATTGAGTCCACATACGATGATTGGCATTCTGGGTTAATCCGGATTGAGAGTGACTATATTAAGTGAAAATGGACAAAAACCAAAGCATTGATGGAAATTTTCAGCTAATCTAATCAAATACTCTCGCTGAAAAAGGACACATCATGCGTCTGATCAATCCAATTATTCTGTTACTCTGTTTAATCTGGCTCAGCAGCTGCGCAACCACACCTGCTGCCACTGCACCCCAAAATGAAGATATCGCCTGGGACAATCGCGTTCAGCTGCTTTCTAATATTCAAAAATGGGATTTAAAAGGATTGATTGCCATTCGCAATGAACGTGATGCGGGGACTGCCTCCCTGAATTGGCAACAAGATCATCAGAATTACACCTTATCTTTATTCGGACCCTTAGGTGTCGAGGCCTATAAAATGGTAGGCGGCCCTGGCATGGTTCAATTAACTGATCCAAAAGGCAAAACTTTTTCAGCAGCCACACCGGAATTATTAGTCGCTGAGCAAACTGGCTGGCAGCTACCGGTATCCAGTCTTTATTATTGGATTCGAGGCTTATCTGTGCCTGGCGTCCCGGCCAAGAAACAATTCGATCACTTCCATCACATAACAGATCTCTCTCAACAAGGCTGGCAAATTCACTATTTACGTTACACTTCCATTGACCAGGTTGACCTGCCCAGCAAAATCTTTATGGACTACGCTGCCTTGAATATTAAAATCATCATCAGTGAGTGGCACTTTTCCCATTGACACACACCATGTGAGCCAGCAGAATAGCGCCCTAGCTACAACATCACTTAATTGGGGTGTAGCCAAGTGGTAAGGCACCGGGTTTTGATCCCGGCATCCCTAGGTTCGAATCCTAGCACCCCAGCCAATACAAAAATGCACTGCATAAAATACAATCAGCAAGGAATGGTACCGTGCCTGAAATAATGATCTTTAGCGGAAACGCAAACAAAGAACTTGCCCAACATGTCGTTGATCACTTAAACCTTCCGCTTGGCAAAGCCATAGTTGGTCGTTTTAGCGACGGTGAAACCATGGTTGAAATTCAAGATAACGTCCGTGGCCGTGATATTTTCATCATTCAGTCCACTTGCGCGCCTTCCAATGATACTTTGATGGAAGTCATTATTATGGCAGATGCGCTACGCCGCGCTTCTGCTGCGAGAATAACTGCTGTTGTTCCTTACTTTGGCTATGCACGACAAGACAGACGCGTTCGCTCTGCTCGCGTACCTATCACAGCTAAAATTGTGGCGGATATGATGGCATCGGTTGGGATTAGTCGTTTGGTGACCGTGGATTTACATGCGGATCAAATCCAAGGCTTTTTCTATATGCCAGTTGATAACTTATATAGCACACCTATCATGCTAGATGACATTCATAAAAAATCTTTCAACAATGTAATGGTTGTTTCCCCCGATGTCGGCGGCGTCATCCGCGCTCGCGCTATCGCAAAACGCATAGCAGGCGCTGACTTAGCCATCATCGATAAACGTAGGCCTCAGCCTAATGAAGCGCAAGTTATGCACATCATCGGGGACGTCAAAGACAGAGACTGCGTCATTGTTGACGATATCATCGATACAGCCGGCACTTTATCTAAAGCAGTGGACGCACTAAAAGAACACGGCGCGGCAAAAGTCGTCGCTTACGTGACTCACCCAGTACTGTCTGGCAAAGCCATTGAAAACCTAGAAGCTTCTTCACTCGATGAACTCGTTGTCACCGACACCATTCCATTGCATGAGAACGCTCTCAAATGCAAACGCATCCGTCAGCTCAGCTTGAGCCATATGATAGCCGAAGCAATTCGACGAATCAGTGGAGCTGGGTCGTTGAGTCGGATGTTTATTGATTAAGCGTTTTTCTTGGGTGGTTCTACTATAAAGTGGACTGGGGTTCCGTCACAGGAAAAATTTTTTCGTGCTCCCAAGCTCCGCGCGAAAAGGAATTTTTCCTGTGCCACCCCCTCTTCGAAGTAACCCAAAAACGATTTTGATAAGAGTACCCCTGCGCGCAACTTCAAATACCTTCCTGTAATACACTCTTGGTATTTACCCGATAGATCAGGTAGAATAGCGCCCTCTTTCGCCCTGGTCGCAGGGGTGAACATTATTTAATCATTACTTTTTTTGGAGTCGAGAATTATGGCCGCTATGAAATTTGAACTGGAAGCAGCTGTTCGACAAGACATGGGGAAAGGTGCGAGCCGCCGCCTACGTCGTACGAACAATGTTCCTGGTGTTATCTATGGCGCGGGTCAGCCCGCTGTTTCGTTAACACTTGATCACAATAAATTAGTTCATGCTTTAGCGCATGAATCTTTTTATTCAAGCATTTTAACGCTTAACATTAATAAACAAGCTGAAAAAGTTATCTTAAAAGATTTACAACGCGATCCAGCTCGTCCGCGCATTCATCACATTGACTTCCTCCGCATCAGAGCTGATCAGAAGTTACATATGCATATTCCATTGCACTTTATAGGCGATGAAGTTGCACCCGGCTTAAAAGATGGCGGCGTTGTCTATCATGCGATGACAGACATTGAAGTGTCTTGCTTACCGGGAGACTTGCCAGAATATTTGGAAGTGGATACCTCACAAATGCAATTGGATGAAACCTTACACTTATCCAACATCAAACTGCCTAAAGGTGTTGAATTAGTCGCATTTGCTCACGGTACAGAAGGTCACGACTTGCCGGTTGTTTCAATTCACAAACCACGCATTATTGAAGAAGAAGTGGCACTTGTCGAAGAAGGTACTGCAGAAGGTGCGGCTGCTGGTGAAACAGCAGGTGCTGCTACTGGCGAAGCTGCTAAAAAAGAAGAACCTAAGAAAGACTAATCATAGGAGATTCAGCATTGTCGTCGGGCATTCTACTTATTGTCGGCTTAGGCAATCCAGGAGCCGAGTACGAATCGACCCGACACAACGCTGGCGCATGGTTTGTTTCAACCTTGGCAAACGATGCCAACATCACACTCAGCCACAGCAAGAAATATCATGGATTACATGGTATCGCGAAAATCAAAGGCCACGAGTGTCATCTTCTGATCCCAACGACTTTTATGAATTTGAGCGGACAATCCGTGCTAGCGCTCGCAAACTATTTTAAAATTCCACCTGAATCTATTTTAGTGGCACATGATGAAATTGATTTGCCTGCTGGTGTCGTACGCTTAAAGTTTTCGGGTGGTCATGGTGGACATAATGGGTTGCGCGACATTATCAGTCATTTCAGTAGCAATCAATTTCATCGTTTACGCATAGGCGTAGGCCGTCCAAAGCATAGCAATGACGTTGTTGATTACGTGCTAGAGCCACCGAAAAAATCCGAACGCAAACTCATTGAGTCAGCATTACATTCAGCAGAAGGCATTTTGCCATTGGTCATGGCCGGTGAATTTCAAAAAGCCATGAACTTATTACATAGCACACAACCAGAGAGAGAATAAAACATGGGCATCAAATGCGGAATTGTAGGTTTACCCAATGTAGGCAAATCGACTTTATTTAACTGCTTAACTAAAGCGGGTGTTGATGCATCGAATTATCCTTTTTGCACCATCGAGCCGAACGTTGGCGTTGTGCCTGTGCCTGATCCACGCTTAGAAAAATTAGCGGCTATTGTTAAACCAGAGCGCATCTTGCCTACCACCATGGAATTCGTTGATATCGCAGGCTTAGTCGCTGGCGCATCAAAAGGTGAAGGCTTGGGCAACAAATTTTTGGCGAACATTCGTGAAACCGATGCAATTGCACATGTGGTACGTTGTTTTGAAAATACTGATGTTGTACACGTTGCAGGAAAAATTTCACCGCGTGATGATATTGAAGTGATTAACACAGAGCTTTCTTTGGCTGATCTTGAGACTGTTGATAAAGCTTTATTGCGTTTGCAGAAACAAGCAAAAAGTGGCGACAAAGCTGCGCTCGCTGATGTTGCATTGTTTGAGAGAGCCAAAAAACAATTAAATCAAGGCTTGCCTGTGCGCACACTGCCTTTAACCAAAGAAGAAAAAGTGCAGCTGAAATCATTGCAATTACTCACCTTCAAGCCCACGTTATATGTTGCCAATGTTGCTGAAGATGGCTTCACCAATAATTCCTATTTAGATCAAGTGAAAGAGATTGCTGCCAAAGAACACGCGAGCGTTGTTTCTGTGTGCGCTGCTATTGAAGCTGAAATTGCTGAGTTAGATGACTCAGAGAAAAAAGAGTTTTTAGTCTCGCTGAATTTAGATGAGCCAGGCTTAGATCGCGTGATTCACGCAGGGTATAAATTATTGGGATTAGAAACGTATTTTACCGCCGGCGAGAAAGAAGTTCGTGCTTGGACAATTCCGATTGGCGCTACTGCACCGGAAGCGGCGGGCGTGATTCATACGGATTTTGAGAAAGGATTTATTCGTGCGGAAGTGATTGCGTATGATGATTATGTCAAATTCAACGGTGAACCCGGGGCGAAAGACGCGGGGAAATGGCGTTTAGAAGGGAAAGAATATATTGTGAAAGATGGGGATGTGATGCATTTTAGGTTTAATGTTTAAGCTCGCCAGACAATATCATCAAATGCATGCGAGCGAAAAAGTTTTTATAAATTAACTATGTGGTTTATTACATTCTACTTCATTGAATGTTTTATTGGATTGCCAAAGTAAACATTTTCCATCTTCAATCCTTTTTAATGCTTCTTGGAAAATTTCTGGTATTTCTGTAGCAAAATCTTCAAGAATTAAATCATCGATAATTACATGATTAAAGCTTCTTTTCTTTTTATCGCTATCTGCATAAATGCGCCTAACCAAAACATAAGACCCCGTATTAAAATCATAAAATAACCATAATCTGACGACTTTTTCTTTGGGAATTAGTTTATATATTAGAAGCCAATCTGGTTCGATATGTAATTCACGATATCCTTGCCAATTATTACTTAAAGCATGATCTCTATGTTTTGGCGCTAATGGTTTCTCGTTCTCAATCTGCCTCATAATATCATGTAATAAGAGCAGGTCTTTTTTTCGCTTCTTAGCAAGTTTTAAATCTCACTTAAATTTTGTTGTAAATTCGATCTGAAGCATAGCTACCCCAGATCTTTAAATAGATCATCTATACTCTTTGCCTTATGTGTCTTTCTTGCATCTGCATCATGCATTGCTTTAAGGGTTTCTTTATTCGGAATTTTCACAGCAAATGGCAATCCTTTATGCAAACAAACTTGCATATAAAATAACCGTACTGCTTCTGCCGATGTTAACCCTACTTTATGCAAGATAGTCTCGGCCTGGGCTTTAAGCTTTGGCTCTATACGTGTATTAACTGTTGCCACTTTGTGCATATAAATCACCTCTGATATCATGTATAACACATGTTACACATTAATTCAAGCATGGGCTTTAGACAGACAATCAAAAAATGGTTATAAATTCATAATCTTATGAAAAAAGATGATACTGAACGCCAAATTTTATCTATTTGGAAAACTCGACTCGATAAATGCAGCAAAGCTTCCTTTTATAAGTTGATGTCTTTAGAAACCAGAACATTTCTATTAAAGCCATTAATAACTAGTGAAACATTAAGCAGGAAGGAAGGTATGGTATCTAAAGGGGTTGTGTTAAATGGCATAAGGACAAAACCCAGGCTGCCCTCTGAACATCATGACTGTGCGCCTAACCCTAGCTTATAATAGTTTTTTAGCTCAGCGCGCACTACGCTGCCGAATT
>CAJCIZ010000274.1 GCA_903970525.1 Myxococcales bacterium
CCGTTGTCTTGCTGTTATTTCAAATTTTATAGGTAGTGTAACAAGCCTAGCATGGCAACAAAATTCCGATGGCAATTATTTAGCAACTGGAAGCGGCGACAAAGCCATCCGCTATTGGCAAATCCATCGTCAAGGTGATGATGTAAAAGTCATCTTACGCTGGTCAACGCATCAAGCTGCTCTTGTTGCAAGTGAAACTAATATAACCGAAACCACTGGCTTAACCGATCTTAATTATCAACTACTCACCCAAAACGGCGCAGTAGGTCAAGCTATCAAGGAATTAGAAGAAAAAAAAGTTATTCCTAACACTCCAGTAAACAATGCCATAGGTGTATCTCAAAACGGTCTTTTCTCACAGTTACCACCAAAACAAACAAGTCAACTCACATCAATTTCATCAGGCATAAATACTGATTTATCGAAACGCCAAGATGTCTTTGATCAACTTCCCGATAAGTTAGGGGGCAGGAAAGTCAGCCCAAGCACTCTAACAAACAATGCCATAGCTACGCCACAGATTGGGCTTTTCTCACAGTCACTACTAACACAAACAGAAAAATCGACACTAATTTCATCCAACATAAATACTAACTTACCGAATCCTAGGAAAAAATGTTGTGTCATCTCATAAAGAATGGAACTCTTATCACATTGTAGAAATCAATTTCACTTTGTTTTCTTCAATGAGATTCCGTTCCTTCAAACATAATAAAGAGGAGGAATTACAATGCAAAGTAGCAGTATGATACGACAAGATAATAACAATTTATCTACAAAAATAGATAAAAACATGATTACCTTAGAAAAATGCGTCGCCACTATTAAGTCTCAACTTGCTTAATCTTGGCCTGTCATAAGCGTTTTAACTGCAATATCTTCATCAATTTCAGGTCAATGAACACCGACACCATTACCAATTAGTCGCCAGCTATTACGTTCTTTTTCACAGGCATCACGTAATCTTGGAAACCATTCTAATGGAGCAGAAGTTTCTCTACCATCAGCTAACACAAAATGCAATGCATCATTTGTAAAAGAGACATCAATAGCATGATCATCAAATTTAACGGCTGAAATACTCATTCCATTTCTCCAAAAATTTTTCGCTGTGCGCAATAACAAGTTTTCTTATCTCAAAAAATCAATTGAAAACTACGAATACCTGCATTAAGCTTGCCACCAGAAAATAGCATAAAAAATAAGGAGCCTTGATATGCAAAGCACAGGAAGTGGTTCTTCTAATCCTCAAATTTCATCATCTACAGGGGTTCTAGAGAGTCGGGTGTCTGGAATCAAGAGTGAGCTACGTAATATCAAGATAGATAATGAAGAAACACAAGTAGGTTCACCTAAAGTAAATCTCAACAATTTACTGCATTATTTAACGGAAGCTGAAGTCAATTATTTAAAACAACAGTCTGGCTTATTACTGATCGCCGATGGTTATGATGAAATACCAGGCCAGCAATCAGTCAATTTGTATGATATCAATCAATTCAACAAATATAATGGCAGAATAAAACTTTTAATAAGCTGTCGAACCGAGCGCGTTTATCAATTAGATGATGCCACTCATTTTAAACCGCATAAAAATGATGGCAGTCTCGATGAATCGCAATTTATGAAGCGCACTGTTGCAGCATTCACGGATGCACAAATTAAAGATTATATTATTAAATATCTAGCGGAAAATAAAAATCGTACTGATATTGTGCTGTGGTCCGATGTTGAAAACTATCTTAAACAATTTACAAGTTTTCCTGAATTGAAGAAGCTCATTCAAAAACACTCTTAGCAAAGTTTGAAGGCAATTCGGAAGAAATAAAATGTGTTGCGTTTGGTCCTAATGATTTGTTGGTATCTGCTAGTTTTGGGACACATAGCCAGCTTTTGCTTTGGGATGTAAAAAAATGCAGTTTTTACGCGTTTTTCCGGTGAAAACTTATTTTGCAATTATGAGTGTGACATTTAATTCAGAAGGTTTATTAGCCTGTTGTGATCGAGGATATGCTTTTTTCCGTTGAAATTTTTAGAGCGGCTTGAAAATATTTCATTTATGCAACCTGTTTAATATCACAGATTTTATCTGCTTCAATGGTTGCAATGACCTGACAAATTTCATCAGATCCTCGTATCTTATAAAAATGTTTCTCACAATGCAATAGCGTTGTGCCTAACCAACGCTGCAACATTTTACTGCCTCGCGTACGCTTTATGTTTCTTTCACTATGACGAACAAGAGAAAACATACTCTCAATTGGATTCGTTGTGATTAATGTTTTTCGAAGAAGGGCTGGCACTTTTAGTCTATGTAATGTGATCAATTCATCAAATGCTTCTAACAGAGAATCAGCGGCTGATTCATTTCTCTCTCTGAGCCACTTCCCGAGCTCTAGGAGCATTTGTCTTGCATCAGTGTAGGCGTTCTGTTCGAGCGCAGCCATAAGCCGCCTGTGAGCTTCTTTACGATACTTCTTGGCTAGGTGCTTTTGTAGGTTGCGACTCTTGTGAATTGCACATCGTTGATGTAGCAGTTTTTTGCCGAATTTATCTCGCAATGCTTTGATTATTCCTGTGCCGCCGTCTGTAACAAATAAAATCTTCTTGGATAATGCAAGCCCGCGATTTTCTAGCTCGGCAAATAAGTCTTTGCAAATTTCATGATTCTCAGAGCTTCCCTGCCAGAAGCCGAGTGCCATTTTTTCGCCATTTAAATTTATACCAAGCGCAACTAAAAATGCTTCGCCGCCGCGATGAATCGTATCAAGAAATAGTGCGAATGGTTTGAAGTCAGTGAGACTACGCTCTTGAAACTCTCTAAGCTTTTTGGCAGTCACCTCAACAACTTTTTTAGATACGGCGGAGGGTGACACACCAAATGCTTTGGCTGACTCTATCACCGTTTCTTCATATTTTTGAGCGGACAGACCTCGTAACATCTTTTCCAGTAATTCCTCGGAAAATTGGCCTGATTGGCGCAAAGCTTGGTAAGATTGAAGGGGTATTTCGCCTATTATGACATCTCTCAGGCGGGGACGTTTTACCTTGATTTTTTGATCTCCAACATACACTGAGCTGTCTTCATAGGCCCATTTTTGAATAGTTGGACTTGTTGGATAATAATCAGGGCCGGCAATTTCTTCCCGCTCCATGAGCATAATACTTTCAGCTATGGATCGCCCCATGTCCAGCATCAATGAATCCAGGGCTTGTTTACCGTTGTTGATGACATTGACTATCATGCTAAGGGTTTTTTCTTTTCCACTAACTTCTCTAAAACCAGCCATTGCCTTTTTTCTTTGCTTCGTGTTTACTAACATGTGTGGCTCCTAGTGTTGAACTGCATAGTCGAATATCCAGTATTTCATGAAAGAGCCACTCTTTCAAATTTCAACGGACTTTTGCATATCCTCGTTGGTTGTGAGAATGGAAGTCTTTATGTGTTTGATGTTAATCAAGATCAACAATTCCTTTAAAATTCTAAAGGCATTCAATCGATCAAGAGCATTGTGTTTAAATATACCTACTAGAGGAAATGTTATGCCAACTCCAGAAGAAAAAGATTCATTTCAAGAAGCAATGAAGTATATTGACAAATTGATTGATGATTTGTTCAATAGCGGTATAAATAATCACTTGCAGCAAAAGTATCAGAATGACATTGTTGGAATCTCAGCTATTTTGACCTTGAATTTAAGAGAGCTGAAATCTGCAGATATTACTGATGAAGATAAAAACCTTATAATCTCAGACACTATTGAGCATACACAGAGTCTAATAAAATTCTTGAGTGACCTTTCGCTTGAGTGCCCATCAGATTTCAAATCTCTCTGTGAAAATGCTAAGACGAATTTAGAACTATTTCTAAAGAGCGATTTTATGAAGATTGAATCAGAAAATGATGAAAAGAGTCACATAGAGGAAAATAGCAATCATCGAGCTCCAGGAATGCGGTTTTGATTATAAGGAATATCATCTTACCTCGCAATAAGCGCATCATCTCTTACTACAATAGCAGGCTCTTCTCCTTTGACTTGTGCACGCGATTTATTTTCCCGCCAATTTCGAAAACAGTATATATTGGCATATGCTTTAGAACCAATGTTGGCATGAGCCGCATTCAGAAAATCCCAGTCTAGTGTCAGCGTAATGACAAATGATGATGAAAGAACTGCCTGACTCTTTTTCTATACGAAGTATTAGAGGTAATTCCAGTAGAACCAGAATCTGAAATCAAGAGATTTAAAATATGCTGAATCGCAGCATTATTAGGTTTGAGCAAATAACCTGGATCGCGATTAATGGTTAAAGCCATATAGATATTACTTTTTGGATACCACATGACGATTGCTTTGTAACCTCGTGTGCTGCCGTTATGCCACCAGACAGTACCAATTCGACTAGAGCCATAACCACTTTGAATAATGCCTAAGCCATAGCCTTTGCCTACAGCATTTTCAGACAAGTGTGGCATGGGTTGCCCAGGGCTACAGTTACGTGACGATCCTTCACACACTAAACTCATCATTTGTGACATTTGTTGCGGCGGTAAAATAGTGTATCTGAATAAACCGCGCCACCAAGTCAATAAATCTTCTGTGGTTGTCACA
>CAJCIZ010000275.1 GCA_903970525.1 Myxococcales bacterium
TGATTTCCCTGCCTATGGTCAGTTGCGAGCAAGCAACGAGCTTCGCAAGGCTGGCGTCTTTGTTTCGCCTAGCGGTGTGAGATGTATCTGGCTGAGAAACAATTTGGAATCTTTTGGTAAGCGTTTGCTAGCCCTAGAAAAGAAGTCAGCTGAGGAAAATTTAGTTTTAACAGAAAGCCAAGTTGCTGCTTTAGAAAGGAAAAAAGACGATGATTCGGCTTGTGGAGAAATCGAAACAGCACACCCAGGCTACCTTGGCTCTCAAGATACATTTTATGTAGGGACACTAAAAGGGGTTGGACGTGTTTATCAGCAAACATTTGTAGACACTTACTCCAAAGTCGCACATTGCAAGCTGTACACTACCAAAACGCCTATCACATCTGCTGACTTGCTAAATGACCGTGTGCTTCCGTTCTTTGAAGACCAGGGAATGGGCGTTCTGCGCATGTTAACCGACCGGGGTACTGAGTACTGCGGGAAGGTTGAACAGCATGATTACGAGTGTATTGGTTCAGCGTGAATCGGACAAATGCCAGATGGCAAATTGAGACAAATGGATTGTTAAATCAAACAGCAATGGCGGCATAAATAATTGCGCATCGCATTCTGCAAAACTACTATAAAAAAAATTAATTATCAATTTTTTATTGCATTTTATCCTCCCATTATCTGTGGACACTCACGCAATACCTGTATACGTAAGTAACGTGCTTGTCGTAATTGCTGTTGTCGTCTAGCAAAAATAAACTCTTCATGACCTTGTAGTTTTGCAAATGGAGTCACGTACCCTAGTGCGCTATGCAGTCGCTTGGTATTGTAGTAATTCACATACTGTTCTATCTGCGCGGATGCCTGTTCTAGCTCACTCCAGCCGGCCTGGCGAACGCACTCTGACTTGATAGTGCGATGATAGCGTTCAAGCTTGCCATTGCTTTGTGGATAGTGTGGCGAGGTTCTCACGTGGCTCATCTCCATGGTGCGAATGAATTCTTTAAAATCATTAGCAATAAACTGGGGGCCGTTATCTGAAATAATACGCGGTGTAGCTGGGTGCTTTTCCAATGCGCGTTGCAAAATGATTTCAATATCGGATTCTTTCATCTGCTTCAGTAGCGCCCAGTGCACGATAAATCGGCTATAACCATCAAGAATGCTACACAGATAGTAAAATGTGCACGCAATGTTGATGTAAGACACATCAATGTGCCAGTGCTCATGCGGTTTTATTGGTTGATCAAATCCCTGGCCTTTTTTCGATGTTTTTTGCTCACTTATCTGCAGCAATCCAGTAGATTTTAATACCCGATAAACGCTGCTAGGACTTACAGCAGCAACATTATCATCTAGCATCATAAATGCTAAACGTCGGTAGCCTTCTCCTGGATGGCTCTGCGTATAGTTCAAAATGGCTTGTTTTTCCCAAGGTAATAGCCAGTGATTTTTAGGTGTTAATCCATTGTGCTCATTCGCTTTACCATAACGTTTTTGCCAATCATAAAAACGACTGGGGAATAATTCTAACCATGCCAATAATTGCCGTAACGGCAATTCTAATCGCGTAGCCCAGCGCGTGATGAAACGTACAACTTCATCACGCAACGATGGCACTACCCATTGACGAGTTAAATTTCCCCAAGATCTTTTTTTAGTGAAATGTATTCCTGCATTAACTCAGCTAGCACCTCATTCTTCTGAGCAAGCTTAGTTTCTAATCGCTTGATAGTTGCTTTATCTTTGGCTACCTCTAGAGGTAATTGGGTTGAAGTAAACGCCTTCAAGGCTTGTTCAAAAACATCCTTTTGCCATTGATAAAATTGCGATGGGCGAAGATTATATTCCTCGCATAGATTCGACACAGGGACTTTGTCTACCAGGTGACGACGTACTACGGTTACTTTTAACTCAGGGGAATGTTTGCGATATTTCTTCTCTGACATGTGATGCTCCTATTGAGATAGTTTAGTCTCAATTTGGGCATCTTTAAATGTCCGATTTCATCTGAAGCAGAACATAACCTTACTGAAATTTTCTTTATCTTCATCATTAGCCTCTTCATCGTCATTTAAGTCTGTCAAGTCGACCAAATAGCTATGCAATAGCTCCTCAATAAAATCGTCTTCATCGCGAAATTTCCCAAAAACAGTAGAGACTTTGCCCTTGGCGGGTGACTCACGTAATTTTTCAGCAACAGAGTTTGCTATTTCTGGGTAGCCATAATTCCGCTTTTTTAGCTGTAAGATAATATGGTTTAATCCATCTGTGTTGGCATGCTTGTCGAAATCCAAATTAATTTCATATGTATCTAAAATCTCTTTTATGTTTTTAATGGCATCGGTTTCTGCCGCTTTAAGTTCGTCTGCTTTCGACTCAGGATAATTTTCTAAAAATAAAGTTAATAATTTTTTCTTGATTGATGGTAAAATCTCTTCAACATCGGCAGATATTTTTTTATTGTTTGCTTGAAATATCAATTCTCTAGTATTTTCTTGAATAATGGTTTTTAAAAATGGTTTTATTGTATCAATGATTTTATCGTCTTTTGCTCTCATTAGGGCAATTGAGTATTGTCCAAGCGACATGAGATATTCTGCAACATCTGATAATGCTTTATTGCATGCGTTAAGAATAGAGCCTTCTATAATATTATAGAAGGAGTTAAGAGACTGAGAGGGGGAGGATAAATGTAACTTTTTTAATGGATAATAGATGTTATTAATGTGGTTAGAATATAATAATTTGACACCAGCTGCATGGCTAACAAACGAAAACATGTACCGCTTCAGATGGAATCATACACTTGACCAATTAGTTAAGAGACAAGTATTGTCTCAAATTAAATGGAGAAAGTTATGTCTGATAAGCAAACCCGTCGTCGTTATGATGCCGATTTTAAGGTAACCATTGTACGAAA
>CAJCIZ010000276.1 GCA_903970525.1 Myxococcales bacterium
AAGAGTAATTCATAGATATTGCTTGCGATGGCGATCGAGTTATGTACTGTCTGTATCTCGAGGCAATCCGAATCAGGTTCTGGAAGCGGGTATGTGCCATCAACAATATCACGCAGCGCATTGGTATCAAAAATCAATTGCTTAATAGATTCCTCAATTTTGAGGTTACTCTTTTCTAGTAAGTTTTCTATTTCATTTTTGTTCTGGGCAGCCCAATAATTAAGCGAATGTTTGCCCAATTTTTGCAGCTGCTCTATCACAATGCATAGATTGGCATGAGTGCCTTGGTCAATTTCTTTATTGCAAAGTTGCCACGCTGCCAAAAAATAGTTTCTTGAAGGGGCCAGTTCTTTTTCAATCAGATTCAGCAACGCTGATAATTGCGAGCAGATAGCCAATGATTCTTGAGGATCTGAGAAATTTACGAGCTTAAAAGATAAAACTTGAGAACCTCGTTGTAAGTCAAGTAACGCATTTCTGGTGGATAGTTCGTATTGGGAAGTGGCTACTGAATAATATAAAAAAGTCCCCAATAATTCCAGCTCTTCCTTATTGAGTTCATTGACGGCAGCATGAGCCCACGAATGGGCAAATTCTTCGAAATTAGTTATTATCTTTGGATCTTTTTGAGTATCAATTTGACTTGCCAAACAACTTATTCCACCTAAAAGGCATGCAAATATGATCACTATTTTTTTCATATTTTTCCTATCGTTATTTTTGTTTTTTACCAATAGTAAATTTTTCATTAATTGTCACCAGTTTATCATCACGATCTTCTTCTTCAATTAAACCATTCTCATCAAACATAATGGCAATAGAGCCTTTTCTTTTTGATTTTAACGTTTCGAGTAAATGATTGTAAAAAATTTGATTAATAATTGCAGATATATTGGAAATATCACTGGACATTGACATAACATTTAGACTATTACCCAGTAGATTTAAACAGGAAGCATAGGAAGACTCAGCAATTTTAAGTGCATCTTGAAATTGCGCGCCGCAGAGTTCGTCTTCTTCTCTTTCCTGGCTGATCTCTAAAGATACTATTTTGTTTAAATCTGTATGGTAGGGAGTTAATTTTTCCGATTCTTGCTTTATAGCCTTAGCACAGTTAGATATGTGTTTCATGATGTTCTTGTCCCAATCTTGATGAATAAATTGATTAGTTGCCGATTTGCTGTAATTTTGAAATTTTGCAATTATTTTTTTGAGTTGAATGTATTCAGAATCTTCAATGTACTCAAAGCAAGCTTGCGCTGCTTTAATTGCCTTTGCTCGTGCGGAGATTATATTTTCCTTTAATAATACCATCTGTTTGCATATCATATCTATCGATTTATAGGCTTCACCTTCGTACGAGTCAACAAGAAAAGATATTCCGGGCAATTTAGTTTGGCAGCTATAGAGGCTCGCACGTAAAATATGATCACAGCGGGTAGCTAAAAAGTTGAAATAGAGATAATTGGCCAAAAGCGACAATTCTTCTTGATCTAATTTTTGAATTATCTGACCGGCCCATGTTTGTCCATGTTCAGATAAAACCTCCATAGATAAAGGTATTTCTTCTACTTGTGGTGTCTTTTTTGCTATTAAACTGATGTTCAAACTTAAACAAATCACGAGCAATAAACATTTTTTCATGTTTTCCCTTTTTTAATGTATATTTTTGGGTAAATAAACCTTAACTTGTTTATTCATACCATATTCATCTGCCATTACAAGCAAGTACTTTTTTTCAATCGAGAGTTTAGCTGCGATAGTTATTAGCGCATTATACTGTGCCAAATAAAACGAAGCGCGCGCGGTTTCTATTGCATCCCATATGGTCATATTTACTCCGATCATGGTGCTCATTATTTGCCAACTTTGTTCGCTTGCTTTTAATTGTGCTTTTTCAGCCTCGATAAATGATTGCATTGATAAAATGGGTAGATAATAGGAAATGGTCTCTAATACATCAAATCGCAATGCAGGACTATTTTCCGGATCCCGCAGGCCTTGAATCGCCACATCATAAAGATCACCTACAATTTTTTTTGCATCTAAAAAAGCTTGCGCCACAATACTACGCGCATGTTCACGTACGCGCACTACGGCTTCTTCTGCTTGTTTAGATAAATAATGCTGCTTAACGGCAGCTTCGGCCAGATGTGAATAGATTAATCCAACGCGCCTATGCTCCTGTTGAGCTTTAGCAAAGGCAAGGTAATGTTCTTGTTGTTGATCAAAATCTATTAAATAAGGAGTTTTTAGTGAAGGGTTCATGCGGGTGTGAGCAACATTCTGCCATCCGTGCCACATTGATTCAAGGGCTTTACGCGCGGCATTTTGCGCTTTGATAGTTTCAGCTGAGCGCAAATATGAAAAATAGAATAAATTTGCAATAAGTTGTAAATCAGCAGATGTTACCAGTAATTTTGAATCTTTATAAATATAGTGCTCAATCCAGGATTGGGCGTCTTTTTGATAGGATGCGGGATCTAATGTAGCTAGATCGGA
>CAJCIZ010000277.1 GCA_903970525.1 Myxococcales bacterium
GACCCAGCAATCACTAACCTAACCTACACTTCCTTCTAAACTCACTTCTAATAATTTTTGCGCTTCCACTGCAAATTCCATGGGCAATTCTTTAAAAACTTGTTTACAGAAACCATTCACTATCATAGACACAGCATCTTCTGCGCTTAAACCACGCTGACGACAATAGAATAATTGGTCTTCACCAATTTTTGAGGTTGACGCTTCATGCTCTACTTGCGCACTGGCATTTTTCACTTCAATGTAAGGGAAAGTATGCGCGCCACAGGTTGAACTCAATAAGAGTGAATCACATTGTGTGTGATTTCTGGCTTGTGCTGCGGTTGGTAAAATGCGCACTAAGCCGCGATACGTATTTTGTCCGTGACCTGCTGAAATCCCTTTTGACACGATAGTGCTGCGAGTGTTTTTTCCGATGTGAATCATTTTCGTGCCGGTGTCCGCTTGCTGGCGGTTGTTAGTCAGGGCAACAGAATAAAATTCACCGACGGAGTTTTCACCTTGGAGTATCACACTTGGATATTTCCAAGTAATTGCAGAACCGGTTTCGATTTGTGTCCAAGAAATTTTTGAATTGATACCACGACACGCGCCGCGTTTTGTTACAAAATTATAAATGCCCCCGCGACCTTCTTCATCGCCAGGATACCAATTTTGCACGGTTGAATATTTGATTTGCGCATTATCTAAAGCGACCAATTCTACAACTGCTGCATGTAATTGGTTTTCATCGCGCATAGGCGCAGTACAACCTTCTAGATAACTCACATGGCTGCCTTCATCGGCAATAATTAAAGTTCGCTCGAACTGTCCAGTTTTTGCTGCATTAATGCGGAAGTATGTTGAGAGCTCCATAGGGCAACGCACGCCTTTAGGAATATAAACAAAAGATCCATCACTAAATACGGCAGAATTTAATGTCGCGAAAAAATTATCGCGGTAGGGGACAACGCTGCCTAAATATTTTTCCACTAATTCCGGATGCTTATGCACCGCTTCTGAGAAAGGACAAAAAATTACGCCAGCTTCGGCTAATTTTGCTTTAAAGGTTGTAGCAACTGAAACGCTATCAAACACAGCATCGACTGCAACACCAGCAAGAGTTGCTTGTTCATGCAAAGGAATACCTAATTTTTTATAGGTCTCTAATAATTTGGGATCGACTTCTTCTAAACTCTTTGGGCCATCTTTTTTAGATTTAGGCGCGGAATAATAAATCATGTTTTGATAATCAATTTCAGCGCAGTTTAAATGTGCCCACTCGGGCTTTTTCATGGTTAACCAATGTTGGTAGGCACGCAAGCGCCACTGCAACATAAAGTCGGGTTCATTTTTGAGGCGTGAAATTTCACGAATAATGTCTTCAGATAATCCGGGGGGTAATGCATCGGATTCAATTGCTGTGACAAAACCATATTCATAGTTTTTATTGACGACTTCTTTTAAATATTGATTTGCCATGTTAGAAACCTTTTACCTGAATAGGAATGCCTTTTAATGTCAACGCATGTCCCGTCAACGGTCGCATCATGTCACTTAAACTCAAACCGGCTAATGCCGTTAAAATAATTTTATTCACCACTTTCCAATTTTCTTTAATGGAACAGAGTGAATCTAAGGCACACAGATTTTCTTTCACACAACATTCGGTCATGGCTAACTGACCTTCAATCGCCGAAACCACTTCTGCCAAACTGATCTCACGCGCCGAACGCGCTAATTGATAACCACCACCCGTCCCTCTAAATGAGACGACTAGCTTAGCTTCACATAATATTTTCAATAACTTACTAACGGTAGGCGCCCCCAAATGCACTTCTTTGGCTATCTGCACCGCGCTCAAGATATTATCCGGCATCAGAGCAAGATAACTCATTATCACAATGGCATAATCCGTTAATTTACTAATTCGCAGCATGGAAGGTGCTCAATACCGTTTTTAGGGGTAGATACAGTACCATATTTGTACTGATTAAGCAAAGCCTTAGCCTTACCTTCACCTCTCCCCTTGTGTGAGAGGTCGGCGCGAAGCGACGGGTGAGGGGTGCTTTTGCTTTCAGCTACCTCTTAAGACCCGTTGCCATCACCATCCGCGGCCTCACGATAGTTCATTTTTTTTGGCCCTGCCAAAAAAAACAAACCACCGTGTTTTGTGCAGTCGCTATAACGTCACATCCTGAGGACGGCGTCTCAAAACCTTTCTCCCGTCATTTTCTGTTTTCTATCGCCCTTTCCTCACACAACAATATAAATTTACAATTCAGGACATGGTGCGTATAGTTTGCGCACAAAATATCTTCCCAGAGGCCATCCATGTTAGACCAAGAATTCATGACCATCTTATCGAACGCCATGGCCGGCCAAAAACCAGATTTAGAGAAAGATTTCACTTCTCCGCAATTATTAATGTTAGCGCAAATGCTAGCAACAACCGATACCGCCGCAGCACACGCCTGCTATAAAAAGTTTGGGGAAATCACGCCACAAGAGATAAAAGACCCACATGTAGCAGTATTATTATCTCGTGCAGAGGACTGCTTCAACAACGAAGCGGTTATATCGGCAAGCACTACTCATAGACCCCTCAAACATCACCGCAACCATTCAATATGCAAGATGTGTGAACATCCGTATTGTATCCGGAGTGAAAAATGATGAGGACATCAATACGGCTATAGACCACTTAGAAAAAATATTGCCCCAGATTTCGAATAATGTAGAAGCGCTTACCGTATTAGAGATTATTTATTTTTCTGCGGGGATGTATTTACAGCAGTACAAAATTCTATTTTCTTTAACCCTCATTGAAGAAACAGACGCTAATCTCGTAGAATGTCGTATAACCCGATGTGAACATGCACGCAACCAGCTCATACACAACGCAGACAACTTCATACAACAAAAAGAATTTGAGGAAGGCATTTCAATTTTAGATTTTATAGAACAAGTGTCACCCGGCCATGTAACGGCTCTGAGAAAAAAATCCCTGCAGGATTACTGCAATAAAATAGATGCGGAGATAGACAAGAAAAATTATACCGCTGTTGCACCTTCTGGCTGTGTGGAAACTGAAATTTCTGCTTCGAAAATTACAGATTTCAAGCTCAGGATTCGCAAAGCTTATGCCGCAACTAGACTAAACAAAGCTTCCTTTCATACCAGCAACATTTCTTATATCAAGGAACATATTTTACCTATTTTATTGAAACCCAATGGTGTTATCGAGCTTGACCTTAGTGTTAATACCATTTGTTATAGGTTCTTTAGAAGTTTATTTGCCTTCGCTCATCAATCGAATCTTAAGAAAACGTATTTAGCTAACAAAAACACTGATGCGCTCACTATTACAGTCAATACAAAAATAACACATGCTCTCGCGCATGAGCTCGTTGATTATTCTGTCAATGAAAGGGATATTAAATCTTTAATCATCCATAAATTATTTTTGCAAGAAACACCTTGTGAAAACTTGACCGTCACTAAAATAGCAGGTGACAAAGCCAGTATTGTTTTCCCCATGCCTTTATTAAAAGCTTCCGGCATGATGTATGAAGACACTGGCACATTACGCAACCGCCCTAATCATAGAGACGTCATTCCTTTAGGAAATTCCTTGTCATCGAATTATATGAGCTTGTCTAATAGATAATTTCAAGGTCGTTATTTTTTAGCTTATGATTTAGTTTCAATAAAACTCTTATTGCTCTTCTTTAATTTGTTTTTGCGTAAGATCTAAATAATTTTGTGACGTCGTTACTTTTTTACGAGTTCGATTTTCTAAATCCTTTCGAGCATTCCCTGCCACTTCTCCTCCTGCTCGTGATGCTGAACGATTTTCTTCAAAACCGTGGGCATCGTCTGTCCTGGTGATTTCAGTTGTGGAAGCTTCGCCGAGCATTGTAAAAATCAGCTCGAGATCCGTCATATGATCACGTAAATTTTCACGCTCTAACCCTTTAAGTTTTTTATATTCAGTAGGTGTAATGCCAAACGTTGCTTTAGAAATTTCTGCCGTTAGAATTGCATATTCTTTAGCACTACCAACATGACGCTTCCTCCATTCTTCCGTGAGCTCACCTCGAATCTGCATGCCTCGCACTCTTTTTTCAATCCATGCGTCGTCGTAGCCTTTTGCTTTGTATATTTCACGGGCACGCTCTGAGGCTAATTCAGGGTCTTCGATTTCCTGTACTCTTTCGTAACCTACCTTTGCTAACCAGCGCTTGAATGGCTCAGCTTTTAGTGAAGGGATAGATTGAATAATGCGGAATAATCCCTCGGTGTTAGCACAGTTAAGCTTTTGGGCGCCACCAGTAGTTTCTACTAAAAGAGGGACGACAAGTTGACCCCATGCTTTAGATAGCTCATTATCGCGGCTTCTCATCTTTTTTAAGTACTGTGTAACATCGACTGAATCAATTAAAGTAGTAACAACATCTGTGACGACAAACCACCATGCATTTTCATGAAATATTCGACGTATTTTATGATTGTTAAAAACAACAATATGATTTTCAGTTATTAGCTTTTGAATCATAACTTCACTCCTTAATCATGTAGTTAAAGGGGGGGTACAATTTGTACCCCCCCTTGACTTCTATACCTAAGCTGCGCCTTATTTCAATTGATTTTGGCAAACTTTGACAACAATAGGCAGAGATCCGTCACGTTGTTAATCATTTTATAATTGTTTAGCGCATAAGCTGAAATATCTAGGCTTTCTTCTGGCGGCAAACGTTCTGCGGAGGTTATGAATGGGAAACTCAATACGTGGTAATTCTATCAAAATGAGAAGAGCTTTTCTAGTTCCGACAAGACAGCCTGTTTGACAACATGCATGTAAGCTTCCGGCATGATGTATGAAGACACTGGCACATTACGCAACCGCCCTAATCATAGAGACGTCATTCCTTTAGGAAATTCCTTGTCATTGAATCATATGAATTTGTCTAGTAGATAACGTAAATCAATACATTGCCCCTGCAAGCTAAAAAACATACACTTCGCTCTAATTTGAATAATACAAACCGGAGGAGTTATGAGTTTTGCACGCATTATGAAAAGTACGCTATTAGGCGCGACGGTAGGCGCTGGCATACCTGCGCTATAGGTAGCGCTGAACGAAGACAAGAGGTGCTTGACCCAACAATCGCAGGTGCAATAGGAGGTGGAGCGATTGGTGGGACTAACGGATTGGTTAAGCAAATTCTAATTGAGTGCAATGTCTCTCCAGAGAAAATGCGGTACTATCAAACGGGCGCAACCATTGTTTCCTTAGGCAGCGCTGGTTTTGGCGCAGGCGTAACAAATACTGTCTTAAATACTAGTTTAGACCTGACGTCGATTTTTTATTCTTATTTAGCGGGTAGTGCAACTATTGTTGGTGGTTTGCTACTAGCCTATTGCGTCGGCGCTTCTTGTTGCCCAGAGCAAACAGTAGCAATGACAAAGACAATGCGCTCCATGTTCTTTTCAACACCTGCCTCACCAGAGCAAAATAATGACTATCACAATTTGGAAATAGGCAATCAAGGTCGCAACCAACCTTTCAACTTAGCCCACCGAGGACAGGGAAACCAAGGCTAGTGAAATAGGGCAACAGCTCACCTGTATAATTTCAACCTGCAATGCTAGAATGTCCCCTTCAAAATCACTGCTTGATGAAGGGACATCGCCATGCAATACAACAAGTTGGGAAAAGCGGGCATACGCTTGAGCGAATTGGGCTTTGGCTCATGGATCACTTTTGCAAAACAGTTGGGCGTGAAAGATGTCAGAGAGTTTATGCACACGGCATTCGACCATGGCGTAAACTTTTTTGATAATGCGGAAGGGTATGCGCACGGTGAAGCTGAAACCTTGATGGGGAAAGTCATCAAAGATTTTCGCCGTGAAGATTTAGTGATTTCGACTAAAATCTTTTGGGGTGGGAATGGGCCCAATGATACCGGCCTCTCGCGAAAACATTTAATCGAAGGCACCAAAAATTCTTTACGCCGTTTGCAATTAACCTACGTGGATTTATTGTTTTGCCATCGCCCAGATCCTGAAACCTCCATTGAAGAAACTGTGATAGCCATGGATGCGCTGGTGCGCAATGGTTTTGCTTTTTATTGGGGGACATCTGAATGGACAGCGGAGCAAATTGAAAGTGCTTTTCAGTGCGCGGAAGCGTTAGGTTGTATTAAACCCTCGATGGAACAGCCGAAATATAATTTATTTTCCCGCGATCATTTAGAAAAAGATTATCTCAAATTATTCGAAAAACGTGGCTTAGGCACAACAACCTGGAGCCCGCTGGCTTCTGGCATTTTATCTGGAAAATACGATCACGGCATTCCGCGCGAAAGTCGTTTGGCGAAAGAAGCGTGGTTGATTCCTGAAAATTTCAAACAACAAGTTGATAAAGTGAAAGAGCTTGCGACGCTTGCGCGTGAATTAGATACGACAGCATCAAAGCTTGCTATCGCATGGTGTTTGAAGAATCCACATGTGACGTCTGTCATCACCGGCGCTACAACACTTGAGCAGCTGATAGATAATTTAGGTGCGATTGAAGTTAAGCCTTTGCTCACACCAGAGATCATGAAAAAAATCGACAAAATCACTAAAGCTTGAGTGTGACTATGAATTTAATAAACAGTAGTATTACGTTGCGCGCACTAGAGATCAGTGTTTTTTTAGGCTGGCCTAAAGAAGAACGCGCAGAAAAACAAACCGTCAGTGTTGATGTTCATATCACTTTTCTAAACGCGCCAGCGGGCTGTGTCACAGACAAATTAGAAGATACACAGTGTTATGCAGATTTAGTGAATGTCTTACAAGAAAAAGTCGTCGCACAAAAATTTCATTTGCTTGAACATTTAGGCTTTGAGCTTTATCAAACGGTTAAACGACTTTTTTCGAATGAAACCAAAATCAGTCTACGCGTGCTTAAACATCCGCCCATTCCTCATTTGACAGGTGGTGTTGCATTTTATTATGGGGATGAAGTAAACACATGGTAATTTTAGGGTTAGGAACCAATGTAGGCAATCGTTTGTCTAGCTTGCGACGCGCGTTGCAACTTATCAAAAATATCCCGAATTTTTTTGTGAAAAATATTTCGCCGGTTTATTTGTCCGATGCTTTAATGCCTAGCGATGCGCCGCTCTCTTGGAATAAACCATATCTCAATGTTGCGCTGCGTTGTGAAACAACGTTAGATCCTTATACTTTGTTACAACACACCAATAATATTGAAGTCGCCATGGGTC
>CAJCIZ010000278.1 GCA_903970525.1 Myxococcales bacterium
AATTATTGAAATAAGGATAGGCGCGAGCAACTTGATCAATTAATGGAATTAGCTCTTCTGCTTCTTTTCCACGTATGTCGGCCAGCAGCATAGGCGCATGACCAAACCAGTTACGATCAGGAATGTCATTGTGTATCCACAAAGGTGCTAAACCCCGCAATGCGCGCCAGCCTATGACTTGATACACCGTATATTCTGTTGCATTCGGATTTTTGACAGCAATCCAAGTATGCACTGCGAATAATCCATCCCAGTGAAAAGCGCGTGCTGAATAAATTTCTATGATAGCTTCAGGTGTTGTCTTGGGGTCGGGTGAAATGTGCGCGCTGTCTCTGTTAGCAGTACGATAATCAGCGTGTAAATCGATTTGGCCACTGCATAAAACCCAGAGTGGACCCAAGAAGGTAATGAATAGGAATAAGATGAGGATCATTTGTCGCATAATTCTTCACAAATAAAAAAAGGTGGATTAGGCTTCCGCCACCCCCACCTTTGTCTCTCGGGCGAGAGAATTAAGCGGCTTTCTTAGCCTTCTTACGACGAGTTGAACGCTTTTTCGCTTTTTTAGCTACTTTAGCTTTTCTTCTCTT
Organism: Myxococcales bacterium; assembly: GCA_903970525.1. Taxonomy (GTDB): domain Bacteria; phylum Pseudomonadota; class Gammaproteobacteria; order DSM-16500; family DSM-16500; genus UBA5158. The sequence goes on from CAJCIZ010000278.1 coordinate 591, forward strand.
AGCAGGAGCCTTGCGGACGGCTGCTTTCTTCTTAACGCGACGTGTTTTCTTTACTGCTGGTTTAGCAGCTTTTTTAGCTGTGCTTTTCTTACGTTTTTTCATAAAAATTACTCCATATATGGTTTGTGCTGGATCAATTTAACATTGGTAAATCTATAATACTATTAGGGATTACACTAAGTGAGTTCAGTTAATTTGATACTCAACTAGGTACTTTAGAAGAATGATGGTTGATGATCAGCCATGATTCATCCGATTTTTTGTAAACAAAAGTAAATCTTGCAGGTACTGTGACAGTTTGTCCATTGTCATCATAGGTAAATGTGTACAAGCCAGAATTAATCGCAATATTACCATAAACCTTCGTGATGAGTTGATCCGTAGAGCAGTGAATGTTTGGATGTTGAGTGAATGTCGTAAAGTAATCATTCAATCCGCCGTGCGTGTTGAATAAAATTTTGGGTGACAACGTTGCAACTAAGATGGCATTTGGCGCATAAAATTTTACCATGACGCTAGGATCGCCTTTAGCAGTAGCAATCGCCGCACACCAATTTTTATAGGCATTTTCGACGTCTGTGCGCGCGGTGTTTTGCAGAGCATGAGCGCTTAATGTAAAGAATAATAACCAGAGGGTGATGAGTAGATTGCGTAATCTGAGGTGTTGCATGCGGATCTCCTTAAAGTTTATTTGTCGCGCCCTTGTACTTCTAAATGAAAGCGGTGAAAGAAACGGTGAAAAATGGGTGCAATGATGACACCAATAATTGCGATGAATGCCAAGCCGCTAAAGAGTGCATAGAAGCCTGCAAATAGTTTGCCGTTGAATGTGACTAAGTTTGTGACAGGTCCCATGCCAGATAAAATCATGGAGGCATTCAGAAAAGCATCTATCCAAGGCATAGTTTCAGTGTAGTGATATCCTGCCATGCCGATGAAAAGCGCAAGAACTACCATAAGAAGTCCAAAAGAAATGCTAACGGCTAATCGCGCGAAGAAAGTCGATGTTGTCGCGAGTGGTTCGCGCTGCATTTCAAACATGTGCTTTCCTTAGCGTTAATGATTGGATCATGATAGCGTTTATCATACTATATTTGGCAAGCTTGTCGATATCATAGGGAATAATTGCTTCATGCGGAAATTTTTGCTTTTTTTCCTGTTATTTCTGCTGATTCCCAGCTGGGTCATGGCGGATCCTGCGCCGGCAGATAGCAATTCTCTTCATTTCTCGGGTTATATGGATGGTTCTTATAACTATATGGTCAGAAGTAATCGTTTTATCAGTGGGGAATATGATCGTTTATATGACCTAGAGCCGAATGGATTCACGTTGCAACAAGCCGCAGTGACGCTTGCCAAGCAACCCGATACAGGGTTGGGTGGCTTAGTGAATGCAGTGTTGGGTAGAGATGCAAACGAACTGGCCCCGTATGGCATGGATCCCAATTTCGGCATACAGAATATTGGTTTTGCTATCCCACAATTATTTGTTCAGTACGCAGTAGGACATTTGACTGTGTTGGTCGGAGAATTTTTGAGTTTAGCAGGGTATGAAGCTTTTGATCCTACGCAAAATACGCATTTTTCCCTATCAATACTGGGGTATTCGCAACCTAATTCTTTGCTAGGAATGCGAGCGACTTATGTGTTGAATGACAAGTGGAGTCTGATAGGGGGTATGAATAATGGATACGATAATATTCGTGATACCAGCAGACAACGGACTTTTGAATTGGGCTTGGTCTATGTGATGAATAAAATGTTTTCCGTCAATGCGCAACTGTATACAGGGGAAGAGCGCAGTACGGTCGATGTCAGTACCGGTCCCAAAGGTAGAAGTACTTTGTTTGATATTTATAGTGCGCTGAATGTGTCAGATAAGCTGACTTTAGCCGCAAATTACGATTACGGCGTACATTCTAACGCATTATTACCAACAGGGATGATTGCAAAAGCCGCTTGGCAAGGTATTGCTGGCTATGTGAATTACAAGTTGAATGATAAATGGTATACCGCATTCCGCGCGGAGACCTTTCTTGATACGGATGGTTTCCAAACAGGCGTTCGTCAGACTTGGCGAGAAATGACCCTGACATTAGGGTATTCCCCTATAAAGAATGTTGAGATACGTGCTGAGACAAGACATGACTTTTCAAATGTGAATGCTTTCGTCGATAAGAATGGCGTGGGTGTGAACAATAATCAGCAATCCTTTGCACTGGAAGGGTATTACAAATTTTAAGGACTCAGTTCACGGGCTTTCTTGACAGCCGCCGCAGCCGCTGCATCATCGTGTTTAGCGGCGTAGAGTTTTGCAAGTATCCACCATCCTTTTGCATCAGTAGGATTCGCATTTAACTTAGCTTGTACACGTGCAATCACCCCATCTATCCCGCCTAAGGCATTAAACTGTTCTTGTAACTGATAATGTGTCTTGCCTTGCGTGAGCCAGTACGATAATGCTGTTTTGTCTGTGGTGAATTGGTAAATAGTGAAAGAAAATACCAATATGAAGCCAGAGGCTAAGAGAAAATTCTTAGAAAGAATATTTTTATTTACCACAAAAGGTGTGGCGAGCAAGCCGACTGCGCAAAGTAATAATAAAAACTGCATGCCATAGAGTAAATACATAATGTCTTAATCTCGTTTTCTGCGAATACAAAACTGTAAAGAGGCGAGGCCCATCAGTAAAACAGCGAGCGGTCCTAACCATAGTCCTAAGGTCGCAGCATTAAACGGCGGACGATAGAGAATGAAATTCCCATAACGCGCGACTAAATAATCTCGAATCTCTTGCTGAGAGTGCCCTTGTTGTACTTGGCGATAGATAATGCCGCGCAAATCTGCTGCGAGCGGCGCGTTGGATTCCGCTAAATTTTGGTTTTGACAGACTAAGCAACGTAACTCAGTCGTTAAAGCTTCAAAATTCTGTTGTTGATCTGGTGAAGAAAAAGTATATAAATCCTCAGCAGCGAAAGCCAACGGGAATAACAGGATCCACAACAAAACAATGCCCCAAATTTTTTTCATGGCTCATCCTGCAATTGTTGAATCAGGGGCTTAAATGTAGTTTCCCAGATCTCCGGTGTGAGGGGACCCAGTTGTTTGTATCGGATCACTTCATTTTTATCCAGTAAAAAGGTTTCAGGTGTGCCATAAACACCCCAGTCAATTGCAGCATCTCCATTGATATCGGAAGCAACAATATAATAGGGATCGCCTTTTTCATGTAACCAGTTCAGTGCGGCCGATGGATCATCTTTGTAATCCAAGCCATAAATTAATACGCCTTGGTTTTTCGCCAAATCCACTAGAAATTCATGTTCCATTGCACACGCGTAACACCAGGTTGCCCAGACGTTGACTAAGGTGACATGACCGAAGAGATCTTTTTCGCTGGTTTTTTTCTTGGCGTCAGACAAAATCGTTAATTCAAAAGTCGGTGCGAGTTTATCAATCAGCGGAGAAGGGATTTGTTCGGGATGCAAATGCAATCCGCGCCATAAAAAAAAGACGATGATGAAAAACACAAGCAATGGCAACACAAACCGTAATTTCATATTATTGCTCACCTCTTTTTCTATAGTGTAGCAGAGAAAGTAGGCCCCCGATTAATAACATCAAGCCGCCAAACCAAATCCAACGGACGAAAGGCTTGTAATAGAGACGTATAGACCACCCGCCATTGGGTAAGGGAGAGCCTAAAGCAAGATATAAATCCCGCCAAGGATTGGCAAGTATGCCAGGCTTGCTGAGTGATTGTTCATGGCTGGTATAAACACGTTGGTCGGCTTGTAAGATTTGTTCGTGATGCGTTGTTTTCCACACATTGAAATAAGCCGTTGTGCTTTCATAGTTTTCATTTCGCGTTTTCAGAATATGACTGAGTGTGAAGTGATAGCCCGCTAATGTAACGGTTTCTCCCGTCTGTATTTTCACTTGGCGTTCTTCGCTATAGGTTTTATTCAGCGTGATGCCTAAGGCTAAAATCGCAATGCCAATGTGACCGATGATCATGGCGCTGTGTTGTATTTCAATTTTCTTGCGTGCACGCAAGAGTTGCAAAGCATATTGACCAGTTGCCAAGATAATCCAAATAGCAAAAAAGATCCCTAAACAACTGATCCAGTGAAATGAAAATCCAAACACCCAAGGCAAGATGACACTCAAGAGGAAAGATGTGATCAAGGCCAAATGTAATTTTTTCCATAAAACAGAGAAAGATTGTTTGCCCCAATTCACGTGCGGTGCAAAACCCATTAACAATAAAATTGGCAGCATGATAGGCAGAAACACTGTATTGAAATACGGTTCGCCCACGGAGATTTTTTCAAGATTGAGCGCATCTAAAATAATAGGATATAAAGTGCCAAGACAAATGGTTGCAACCGCTGTTAGCATGACAACCGTGTTTATTAATAAAAATGTTTCACGAGAAAATAACTCGAAATTAGGCGCTTGATAAAAATTTTTGATACGCACACTATAAAATGTAAATGCTCCACCAATAATAACCGCTAAATAACCCAGCAAGAAAATCCCACGCGTAGGGTCGTTCGCAAAAGTATGCACAGAGACTAATATTCCGGAGCGCACTAAAAACGTGCCCAATAAACTCAAAGTAAAAGTCACAATCGCTAGCAAAATCGTCCAGCCTTTGAAAACTTGTCGCTTTTCACTGACAATCAAAGCATGAATGAGTGCTGTAGCAGAGAGCCAAGGTAGTAGTGAAGCATTTTCCACGGGATCCCAAAACCACCACCCACCCCAGCCTAATTCACGATATGCCCACCAACTGCCTAAGACAATGCCGCAACTCAAGAATGACCAAGGTAAAATCACCCAAGGACGTAAGGCTTCTGCCCAAGCTTTTTCCCATTTCCCCGTGATCAGTGCGCTGATCGCAAAAGCGAAAGCAATCGCAAACCCCACATAACCCATATACAACATTGGGGGGTGAAAAATTAATCCAGGATCTTGTAATACAGGCGTTAAGTCATCGCCTACAACCGGTGCTGTAGGAAAGACTCGTAGAAAAGGATCAGAAGTAAAAAATAAAAAGACGATAAATCCCGCGCTGATAAAACCTAGCAGCATAATCACATGACGAGAAATATTCCCCGCATGATTCATAATGATGAAGGAAACCGTCCAACCACTTAATATCAAGCACCACAATAATAAGGAACCTTCATGTCCGCCCCACGCAGCGCCAACACGATAAATGAAAGGCAGTAATTGATGAGAATGTTCTTGTACGTACACGACAGACATATCATTCACGAGAAAGCTGGCAATCAAGCACAGCATAGCAAAACCCAAAAAGAGAAATTGCCCAATCGCAGCTGTTTGGCTCACGGTTGCAAACGGATTATTTGTAGTGGATTGAGAGGCTCGCACGCAAAGCGGCACAACACCTTGAATCAAAGCAAAGCATAACGCCAGAATAATTGCAAAATGACCTAATTCAGGAATCACGATGTTTGCCTCGTTTGTGTTTGCAGTTCTTTTGCCAAGGGATACGGAATATATTTTTCATCGTGTTTTGCTAACACTTCATTGGCAAGAAAATGTTGCCTATCTATCAGCATGCCTGTCACAACCACACCTTGTCCTTCGCGAAATAAGTTAGGTAATACACCATGATAACTCACGCTTAATTCATGTGTTTGATCTGTTATCGTGAAACGGACAGTTGTGCCCGAAGCATCATACACAACACTTTTCTTTTTCACATAACCGCCGATGCGAAAATGCTGATCTGCATACGTCTGCGCTTGTAAGAGCTGCGTGGGGGTGTAAAACAAATTAATATTTTGTTTCAACGCATATAAAACCAGCGCAGTCGCAGCGCCTAATACAATTAGCACGCTCAATACAGCCAATAATTTTTTCTTTTGTTTTCGATTCATGACGAAATTTGTCGGGCCAATATTTTTTGTATTTTACGTTTGACTTGTTTTCTCTCGCGCAGACTCGCGATGGTATTTATCCCAAATACCAGCCAAGTAATACAATATGCACTCCAAACATATGCCCCGTAACCGCCCATGGAAAGTATTTTACCCAACATGACAGTACTCCTCTTGCACCCATTGGCTTTTAATTTCTCGTAATAGAATTTGACTACGCATGCGTAACAATAAAATGACTGCATAAAACAGGTAAAATGCTGCAATCATCGCAAGTAAAGGATGTAACATAGAAGGGGCGATAGAAGGCGCCGCAAATTTAGTGATGGTGGGTCCTTGATGTAAAGTGTTCCACCAAATCACAGAATAATGAATGATAGGTAAATTAATCACACCCACGATAGCGATGATGGCACCTGCGCGATCTCGACTTTGTTGGTCAGTGATCACCGATTGCAATGATAGAAAACCCAAATAGAGGAATAATAAAATTAACACAGACGTCAAACGTGCATCCCAAATCCACCAAGTTCCCCACATAGGCTTGCCCCAAATTGAACCTGTCACTAAAGCAAGAAAGGTAAACCAAGCGCCGATCTTCGCGCTGCATGACATACAGATAGCAGCGATTTTGATGCGAAAGACTAGCGTTAACACCGCACTGACAGCCATCACAAAATAAACCGACATCGCTGTGAGCGCACTAGGCACATGCACATAGATAATGCGGAAGCCGTCACCTTGTTGATAATCAGCGGGTGCTAGAAATAATCCGGCAATTAAGCCATAACTAAAACATAAAACAAACGCAGCGATTAGCCAGGGCAATAGAATGCTGCTGCTTGCATAAAATGCTTTCGGCGATAAAAATTTTCGATTCAACCAATGAAACATTATTGATTTACTCCTATGCGTAACGCAGCGCCAGTTAATAACGGTGCAAACGCCAAACTTAACAAGATGAATGCACCCATGATGGCGTAATAACCATTCAGCGGAAGATGTGCGTTAGCCGCCATGATAGTGCCTGTTCCAAAAATCAAAACGGGAATATAGAGCGGCATGATTAAAATCGGTAATAATAATCCGCTTTGACGAATGCCAACGACTAATGCAGCGCCTATTGCGCCTAAAAAACTTAAAACCGGTGTGCCTAATAATAAGGTGATCACTAAGGTCGTTTCTTCTTGAAAATTCAGATGCAAAATCAACCCTAAAAGAGGACTGATGATTATCAGCGGTAAACAGTTTGTCAACCAATGACTGAGGACTTTGCAGAGTACCAACAGGGTTAATGAGTGAGAACTCAATAAATATAAATCTAGAAATCCATCTTGCGCGTCACTTCGAAAAATATTGCCTATCGATAATAAGATGGCAAGCAGCGCAGCAACCCAGATAATAGCCGGCGCGAATTGTTTTAACATGTCAGTATCAGGCCCTAATGCTAACGGAAATAAACACACAACAATGATGAAAAATAATAAAGGTGTTAACCAAGCAAATGCCTGGCGCAAAGTCATCAATATGTCGTGATATAAAATACTGAAAAGCAACTGAGGCGTTGTCGTCTTAAGCATGACGGTCATCTCCTAG
>CAJCIZ010000279.1 GCA_903970525.1 Myxococcales bacterium
CAGGCAACACAAAAATTTCATGATAACTCATTAAATGAAGCAATCAATAGACCTGATTTCCTAATTAAAAAAACCATTGAAAACACCAGGATTAATCAGGACTTTACATCACGAATTAAAGCAGAGGTGATGAATAGTACGATGAGAAACGATCTAAAAAATAACTCATTAAATAAAATCAATAATCCAGCAAATTTCGAAAGGGAACGAGAACTTTAATTCGCTCCCTTTAAAAAATTACCCACCATTCGTTCAATAATTGCCAAAGCGGTCTCTGCATCGTACGCACCAAGCTTTGACTTTTCTTTGTTAAAAATCATATGCATCATTTCAACCAGTACTTCATTGGCGCGAACACTGTTTTCAAGAAGAATCCTTGTCACTTTATCCTCTTTGTTCTCGCGGGATTGCAGAAACATCCGAGCACCTAAAGAAAGCATTTCAGTGGCAGTTAAAGTAAAGCTCTTATCGTTTATGTTGGCTATCTGATTTAATGCATCAAGGGTATCTTCGCCCAAATCCAAAGTTACTTCCACAAAGAGTCTCCTTGTTCTATGGGGATGGTTTTAAGACCAACGCCATTTATTTTAATCTTAATTTCCCTGTAGGAAACATTCTGGAAACCAGAAAAATTCTCGTTAAGGTATTGAAGTGTTTTTTGCTTTACAGCAGTCAAATCAGCGTCTGCATATTTTGATGAAAGAATCATGCTTTGCAGATGATTATGATACATTAGATGGGGAATGGAGGCATGGATTTGCTCCATCATTTTTTTCATATCCTGCAGTTCATTATCCTTTTTTTGTGACGGGTTAATGTCGTTATGAAGGCAGTAGTCCAATAAAATTTTTAATGCCTTTGCATAGGAAATATCTGATGAGGAGCTTCGTTTTTGAATATCAAATTTTACAGCAATATTTTGAAGAAACTCTTTTTCGTGTTCGGTTATTCTTAAGGAAATCACGTCTTTTTCGCTCATGGAAATTCCTGAAATAGGGGTAAATTTCAGTATACTCAAGTAAGCCTGAGTATACAATTGTAATTTGAAGTTTACTTGAGTATACTTATGAATTCAATCCCGTAAACACTAGGCCATTAGTTTACTTTTGCATACACGAATATTAGGCGCGAATATTTTTCTTTTTTTTAAAAAAAGGCCATAACTTAAAAGACTTTTAAATCAATGACTTATGCTCAAAATCCGGAAGCAATTCGATTGCGTGGTGTGTGGGGCGATCTATTCCTCTCATATGCGGGTGATTCGTGCTCGTATTATTCTGTTTTTTAGCTTTTATTGGTGGATTTATTTTATGAGCGCGGTTCATTGCGTGTTTGTGATGTTCTTCTATTTTTGATGTTCATAGATTAGCATTTTTCTTATTTTTAATAAATCGTTAGCAGCTGAATTCTCAACTCTATAAAATTGATATCCCTAGAAATAAAGAGATGACTTTCCCATTATAATTGATAAAATGGGATTAAGAATGTTTTAAATATCGCAGGATTAAATAATGGCTAAAACCAAGACCGCATCAGATAAAGATGCATGAGCTTCGCGGAATAATATCTGATACAAAGAAAAACTTGCTAAATTACAAGAGAAACAAAAACCCGCTGTAGGTGAACTTGCATATAAAAAGGGCTTAAACGAATTGGAACTCACTACATTAGATAATGAATTTAAGAAATTAGCGATTGAGTTAAAAATCAAATAATTATTTTTTATATTTTATTGGACTTTGGACAAAACTTGCCATAAAAACAACCGTCAAACAGGCGTATTATTTTTAAGTGCGGCCTGAAAATTATTTAGCCACACAAGTGTATCGACAGTAATGAACCTCGCCACAACTCACTGACGTTCAAATATAGCTCACTTTGATTCTACATAAACATGATCAGGCGATCATCTCAGCAATTATCGTCTCTTTTTTCCCCTTACGAACAATTGGATAGTGCTCACGTTTGGTCTGTAAATCACCAAATTGTCTGCCCGGGGCTTTTTTACGGGGTTTGGGTGGTTGAGATGGTGTCCCAATCCCTCGAATAATTCGCTCAAAGTCTCTTTGGGTCTGTGTTGGCGATTTTTCTTGTATTGGTGTGACCGCCGCAGGGGCATATCTTTCCCATGGACGCAATCTGTTTTCTGCTATGTTGCGAGCTAAATATAATTGTGCGTAGGAGAACATCACAAACTTCCACCAAGCTTCTTCGTGAAGCGTGTCTGGTGTTTGAATCTTATCCATGAGCAACCGGTCTTTCCCAAAACGAAAAAAATGTTCTAAATCAAACCGCTGACGGTAGCTATTAAAGATATCCAACATCGACAATTCATGACGTCGTTCACCGGCGGCGATCAACCATAAGGGTCGGTTAAACAGCAGATCCCCCGATTCTTTGTATACACGAACTCTCAGCAAACGAAAAGGATAATCAGAAATCGTTGACTGACGAGTCCCGCGCATAATCACGGCATCCCAGCACTCTATTTTAATCACCTGTAGTTTACCTTTTTTATTGGTTAGTTTGAATTCTATTGTGCCATCAGGGGCCTTCCATGTGGATTGATCGTTGAGTTTATGTGAATCTCCATAACTTTTTGGTCGGCCTTTTTTCTTCGGTGTGGTCGGTGGTTCTGCTGGGTAATTGAATCCGCGGTTGTTGCGTGCGCGACTGATATGAACTTGGTTGGGATTCTTCTTGGCTTCACCAAGACAGTCTGGGTGGCTATATGCACAATCTCCCATGGAGACAGACAGTTCATTTTTAAATGCGGCTTGTGACTGAATGCACTCGCTGAGTTGTTGCATGCCGACAGCAATACCTTTTTGATCGGTTTTGACGCGCTCACAAGAAAGAGGGACAACCCATGGTGAAGACAGTGTTGGTGATTTTTCAGGAAGATACGCGGCGATGCTATATTGATGTCCAACCGTGATGGGTTTGTTGCCTGCGATACTGTTGTTTGGCGAATACACGTACCCACGATCTTTAAGTGTAGGTGAGAAGACCCGTGGACCTGGGGTAATGTCGACTGCAAATAGATGAAAATGTCGCGCCGATCGCGCAATGCATGGCTCGCTCAAGATGCGAGTTGCTTCTTTATTCTGTCGTTGATTTTTGCTGAGATCAGTCGGCGAGTAAAATTCATCAAGTACCCGCGTTATGCTACAATAGTTTCTGCGATGCAGGGGACTCAATGACAGCTCAACGACACTTGTGGCGCTCGTGTTGCTGGATAAAGCATCAACCAAGTCCATTGCAGCATCTTGGCGGGAAGGAAAAAGCTGATAAATTTTATCGCGAAAATTTTTTAAAACGGGTATAATTTCATCTAACATATCAGGAAGCATCCGTACTTAATGGTCTCGTGGCTTGGAAAAGGCGGTAGTGTACTGCTTTGTTACTCTCTTAACAAAGAGCCTGTATGATTTACATAGCAGGACATTTGAATGCGTTATATCCAGGGTTTTTGTGATAAAAAAATAAATAGAATTACGCCCTATAGTCAGTTGTCATCTGCCTCCATTTTGATTTCATGATGTCAAATGTATTAAGCGCCCTAACAAAGTCGGCTATTAAGTCAGCCTACACATCAGCGACCCACCATAAAGGGAAAGGTTATTATGCCGCTCATCGTGTTGTTGATCTACACATAACGCACCCGTCGACTGCTGAGAGTCTTATCAATGCACAGGTACAAGGAACGACTCTATATACTGTATCCGTACGTATTCTAGATACAAAGCATGTTATTCGCCTAGAGGGTGACTGCTCATGTCCGCTACAGCATGATTGCAAACATATTGTTGCTGCCTTGTTGCAGGCGGTCGATCATAACACATCGTTTATTGCCGCGACTAAAAGCAATGTCATTCCCTTGTCTCAAAAGGTTAAGCCGGATATCACAGACGATCCACGTGTTACCCATTGGTTACGTCAACTTCAGCATGTTATGACTGAGAAGTCTGCGGCTCCTGTACCGATTGACGAAACCTATGGCTTGTATTATGTCCTGTCTAAAATCGTGGGCGAATCACACCAACTGGGTGTAGAACCCCTATTGGTCAGGCGATTGAAAGCGGGTGGATTGGGGGCACCAAAACCCTATAGTGAAACAGCGTTCAGTCAACAAAAACACTTGTATCCGATTGATAAAGAATTGCTGGTTAAATTGGATGTGATAAAAAAAACAACACGTTATCACGGTTACTCGCCGAAGTATTGTCTTCATGGTGAGCCTGGAGAGGCGCTTCTTCTTGAGTTGATCAACACGGGACGGTGTCACTGGCGTACTGTACACGCCAAACCGCTGTCCCTGGCACAACCCAAATCCGTTGAGCTCCGTTGGGACATTGATGATCAAGGCATGCAAACACTGTGTTTCGGAGTTCCTGATCAACATTACTCAATCTTGTTTATCGAACAACCCTGGTATTTCGATGAATCGCAGTCAGCATGCGGCGTATTGGACACGAGCCTTGATCACAAAATTGCTAAGTTACTGTTGTCTGCGCCTAAAATTCCACCTGCGCAAGTTGAAGCGGTAGTCGATTTTTTAAGTAAACATGATCAAGCTGCAGGCGTTAAACCGCCAAAGCAATTGACTAAAAGACGCGTGCAGAATCTCAAGCCTGTACCGCGTTTACATTTATTTCAAGCCCCCATACGATCAATATATTTCAATCAGTATGGTTCCGCGCCTGAGTCAATGAAAGCGCTTGCGGATGTTTCATTTGACTATAATGGCATACACATTCCCTGGAAAAATTCAAATGAAACCATTAACCAGGTACAAGATGATCAACTGATTACACTGGTACGCAATAAACCATTTGAAATAAATGCATTGAAAGAATTAATGCAATGTAAAGCGCTTGTTTTAGGTAGCATTCCCGAGTTTTCTCGAGTCATTGCAAATGAAAAATGGGTAAGTTCATTGCTGATTGAACATGCAACATCCGACCCATTGGTGTTTAGCACAAAAATCGTACCGAAACTACGGCAGGCGGGTTGGCAAATTGAGTTTGATGCGCAATACCCCTATCAAATTATTGATGAACCGATTGAGGAGTGGTATTCCTCAATTCGAGAGGACAGCTCAGAGTATGACTGGTTTGGTTTGGAGCTAGGGATCACTATCAAAGGGGAGAAGATTAATTTGCTACCCGTGATTCAGACCCTATTAAAGCAATGGAAATCTCGAGATCTTTCGCAGGCGGATGATTCAGAGCCTGTTTATGCGCGCCTGCCTAATGGTCATTACATTCCGCTACCAGCCAACAGGGTCAAAAACCTGCTCAATGTATTAATAGAGCTGTATGACTCGGACAGTTTATCAGATGAACAAGAGTTGCGCTTATCCAAGTTACATGCGTCACGGTTACTTGAATTAGATGCTGCAATGGGAGCCGCTCAGCTGCGATGGATAGGCGGCGATCGCATTCGTGAAATGGGTCGTAAATTAGCTAATTTTAATGGGATTCAGCAGGCTGAAGTTCCGAAGCAATTTTTAGCCGAATTACGACCTTATCAGCTTGAGGGTTTAAGTTGGCTGCAATTTCTACGTGAATATGAATTCGGTGGGATATTGGCAGATGACATGGGATTGGGTAAAACAGTGCAGGCTCTGTCGCATATTACCTTGGAAAAGACCAGCGGTCGGATGACGCAACCTTGTCTCGTCATTGCACCCACCAGTTTAATGTTTAATTGGCAAATGGAAGCACAACGTTTTTCGCCTGAACTCAAAGTATTGCTTCTTCATGGGGCTGACCGAAAAGAGCGCTTTGACAATATTGCAGACTATGATTTGATATTAACAACGTATCCATTGATTGTACGAGATAAGCACATATTGCTTGAGCAACACTTTCATTTGCTCATTTTGGATGAAGCGCAATTTATTAAAAATGCGAAGAGTCAGGCCGCATTAGTAGCCATTCAACTCAAGGCCACCCATCGCCTGTGCTTAACGGGAACCCCAATGGAAAATCACATGGGTGAGTTATGGTCATTGTTTCATTTTATGATGCCTGGCTTGCTGGGTGATCAGAAATCATTTCAACGCCTTTTTCGAACGCCTATCGAAAAACATGAAAATCAAGAGCGTCGTCAACATTTGAATCGACGCATTGCGCCCTTTTTATTACGGCGCACAAAGGATAAAGTTGTTCAGGAGTTGCCGGAAAAAGTTGAGATGATTCGTCATGTTGAATTGGAGGGTGGGCAGCGCGATCTCTATGAAACCGTACGGATTACCATGCAAGAGAAAATACAGAAAGAAATCGCTAAACTTGGATTGAAACGAAGTCATATCATTATTCTCGATGCGCTACTGAAGCTGCGTCAAATCTGTTGTGATCCGCGGTTATTAAAAATAAAAACAACAAAACAGAAAGCGTCTAAATCAGCTAAGTTGGAGCTACTAATAACGCTGTTGCCTGAGCTCATTGAAGAAGGTCGACGCATCTTGTTGTTTTCTCAATTCACGGAGATGTTAGCTCTCGTTGAAGAAGCAATTACCCAGGCAGGCATTCCTTATGTGAAATTAACGGGTCAAACCACAGATCGAGCGACACCGGTGCAACAATTTCAATCGGGAGAAGTCCCGTTATTTTTGATCAGTTTAAAAGCAGGTGGAACTGGGTTGAATCTTACTGCGGCTGACGCGGTGATTCATTATGATCCTTGGTGGAATCCAGCGGTAGAGAATCAAGCTACCGACCGTGCGCATCGAATCGGACAAGAGAAAACGGTATTTGTTTATAAATTAGTCGCCAAGGGCACCGTGGAAGAAAAAATTTTAGATATGCAGCAACGTAAAAAAGAGCTCATGGATGGATTGTTTTCTGATAAAACAACCAGTAAATTAGAACTGACAGAACAAGATTTACAGGGATTGTTTGACTCGTTTTAAAAAACTACAATAGTTTAAATGGAATGGATTTTGACATGTTTTGTCCAAAGTCCAATATTTTACTGATTCATTAAAAAATCATTTTCTCAGTTATTGAATTTTAGGTTTCCTGGAATTACTGCAATGAAATAAATGTAAAAAAAACACATTTATATTAAGATGGAATGAACTCATGTTTAATTTTGAGTGTTTAGTGACTTATTCACGTTATTTAGATTAAGCTTTTGAATTTCTTAATCCAGCTTGATAATTATTGGGGATCGAATCAATGGTTGATAAAAACCTTTTATTCTCGAAGAACAATAAAGCAAAATTTAAAAAAAGAATAATCATGAAATAGAGAACAAACA